>NZ_QAIU01000339.1:0-2340 GCF_003061205.1 Pseudomonas sp. HMWF006 | reverse complement strand
GGCAAACACTGGCGGACTCAGAATATAGGCCCCGAGCAAGCGACTGAGCGCCGCCAGGCTGTCGATGTGCGTGCGCTCGTAACCGTGGGTGGCGTCGCAGCCAAAGGCGAGCAGGGCGGTGCGGATGTCGTGGCCGGCGGTCACCGCCGAGTGGGCATCGCTGAAGTAATAGCGAAACAGGTCGCGGCGCACCGGTAACTCGTTTTCACTGGCCAGGCGCAGCAAATGCCGTGACAGGTGATAGTCGTACGGCCCGCCGGAATCCTGCATCGCGACGCTCACCGCGTGTTCGCTGGAGTGCTGGCCGGGGGCGACCGGCGCGATGTCGATACCGACGAATTCACTGACGTCCCACGGCAATGCTGCTGCCGCGCCGCTGCCGGTTTCTTCGGTGATGGTGAACAGCGGGTGGCAGTCGATCATCAATTCCTGACCGCTGTCGACGATCGCCTTGAGCGAGGCGAGCAGCGCTGCAACCCCGGCCTTGTCATCCAGGTGACGGGCGCTGATGTGACCGCTTTCGGTGAACTCCGGCAACGGATCGAATGCCACCACGTCACCGACACTGATGCCCAGCGAATCGCAATCGGCCTTGGTTGCGCAGTAGGCGTCCAGACGCAGCTCGACGTGATCCCAACTGATCGGCATTTCGTCCACGGCGGTGTTGAACGCGTGCCCGGACGCCATCAATGGCAACACGCTGCCGCGAATCACGCCGTTGTCGGTGAACAGGCTGACGCGGCTGCCCTCGGCAAACCGGCTCGACCAGCAGCCGACCGGGGCCAGGGTCAAACGCCCGTTGTCTTTCACGGCGCGCACGGCCGCACCGATGGTGTCGAGGTGCGCCGAGACCGCGCGGTCGGGGCTGTTTTTCTTGCCCTTGAGGGTGGCGCGGATCGTGCCGCGACGGGTCATCTCGAAGGGAATGCCAAGTTCTTCCAGACGCTCGGCGACGTAACGCACGATGGTGTCGGTGAACCCGGTGGGGCTGGGAATGGCGAGCATTTCCAGCAGGACTTTTTGCAGGTAGTTCAGATCCGGTTCAGGGATTTGTGTGGTCATGGAAACTCCTGATGAGTTGAGGCGCATCGATGGTTTCGATGAGGGAAAATTTGTGGTGTCTGTTGCGGCCCCTTCGCGAGCAAGCTCGCTCCCACATTTGGAATGCGTTCCTCTGTGGGAGCGAGCTTGCTCGCGAAGGCGTCAGTGGACGCGCTGCATGATCAAGAAACAGCCGGCTGACTGTGCGGAAACAGCAGATCGACAAACCGCTCCGCCGTCGGCTGCGGTTCATGGTTGGCCAGCCCGGCCCGTTCGTTGGCTTCGATAAACACGTACTCCGGTTGATCCGCCGCCGGCACCATCAAATCGAGACCAACCATCGGAATGTCCAGCGCCCGTGCTGCGCGCACGGCGGCATCGACAAGGGTCGGGTGCAGGATCGCCGTGACATCTTCCAGTGTGCCGCCGGTGTGCAGATTGGCGGTGCGCCGCACGAACAGATGCTCACCGGCCGGCAGGATGCTGCTGTAGTCATAACCGGCCGCGTGCAGGGTGCGTTGGGTTTCGTGATCCAGCGGGATCTTGCTCTCGCCACCGGTCGCCGCCTGACGGCGCCGGCTCTGCGCTTCGATCAACGCACCAATCGAATGGTGCCCGTCACCGACCACTTCCGCAGGCTTGCGAATCGCCGCCGCCACCACGTCAAAGCCAATCACCAGAATCCGCAGATCGAGGCCTTCGTGGAAGCTTTCCAGCAGCACCCGGCTATCGAATTGTTTTGCGGTTTCGATGGCGCGCTGCACCTCTTCGATACTCTGCAAATCCACCGCCACGCCCTGGCCCTGTTCACCGTCGAGCGGCTTGACCACCACTCGCTGATGCTCGTCGAGAAACGCCAGGTTGTCGTCGGCATTGCCCGCCAACTGTTGCGACGGCAGGTTGAGGCCGGCGGCTTTCAGCACCTTGTGGGTCAGGCTTTTGTCCTGGCACAGGCTCATGCTGATCGCGCTGGTCAGGTCGCTCAACGATTCCCGGCAGCGCACCCGGCGCCCGCCATGGCTGAGGGTGAACAGCCCGGCGTCGGCGTCATCGACCTGAACGTCGATGCCACGTCGATGGGCTTCTTCGACGATGATCCGCGCATAGGGATTGAACTGCGCCTCCGGTCCCGGACCGAGGAACAACGGCTGGTTGATGCCGTTCTTGCGCTTGATGGCAAACGTCGACAGGTTGCGAAAACCGAGCTTGGCATAGAGATTCTTGGCTTGACGGTTGTCGTGCAACACCGACAGGTCGAGATAGCTCAAGCCGCGACTCATGAAGTGCTCGATCAGATGA
>NZ_QAIU01000338.1:0-5499 GCF_003061205.1 Pseudomonas sp. HMWF006 | reverse complement strand
ACCGGGCTGTAACCGCCGGAACTGGCGATCACGTCGCAGTCGAGCCATTCGCCCGGGCTGGTCACGGTGTGCGCTTTAACGTCGATCGCCGCCACACGGGCAGCGGTCACGCGCTTGCTGCCACGGGCCTCGATCACGGCGCTGCCGGTGAGGATGCGGATGCCTTTGGCACGGGCTTCTTCCACCAGCGCACCACGCGGGTTGCTGCGCGCATCGGCGATGGCCACCACTTGCAGGCTGGCGTCGAGCCAGTCCAGAGCGACGCGGTAAGCGTGATCGTTGTTGGTGGTCAGCACCAGCTTCTTGCCCGGTGCCACGCCGTAACGGCGCACGTAAGTCGAGACCGCGCCGGCGAGCATGTTGCCCGGCACGTCGTTGTTGCCGTAGACCAGTGGCCGCTCGTGAGCGCCGGTCGCCAGCACCACACGTTTGGCGCGAACGCGGTGGATGCGCTGACGCACCTGACCGATCGGCGCACGGTCACCGAGGTGGTCGGTGAGGCGTTCGTGAATGGTCAGGAAATTGTGGTCGTGGTAGCCGTTGACCGTGGCGCGCGGCAACAGCAGCACGTCCGGGGTGTTCTTCAATTCAGCGATGACACTGGCCACCCACTCGATCGCCGGTTTGCCGTCGAGGCTCTCGCGGGAATCAAGCAGGCTGCCGCCGAACTCTTCCTGCTCATCGGCGAGAATCACCCGGGCACCGCTGCGTGCGGCGGCAAGGGCGGCGGCGAGACCGGCAGGGCCGGCGCCGACAATCAGCACGTCGCAGTGCTGGTTCATGTAGTCGTAGGTGTCCGGATCAACTTCAGTCGGCGAACGGCCCAGGCCGGCGGCCTTGCGAATGTACTTCTCGTAAGTCATCCAGAACGATTGCGGGTACATGAAGGTTTTGTAGTAGAAACCCGGCGGCATCAGCTTGCCGCCGACCTTGCCGAGAATCCCCATCATGTCGTTGTTGACGCTCGGCCAGCCGTTGGTGCTGGTGGCGACCAGGCCTTGGTACAACGCCTGTTGCGTGGCGCGCACGTTGGGAATTTGCGTGGCTTCGGTGGCACCGATCTGCAGCACGGCGTTCGGCTCTTCGGCACCGGCGGCGAAGATCCCGCGTGGCCGTGAATACTTGAAGCTGCGACCGATGATGTCGACGCCATTGGCGATCAGCGCCGAGGCCAGCGAGTCGCCCTCGAAGCCTTTATAAGTCTGGCCGTTGAAGGTGAAGCTCAGCACTTTGTTGCGGTCGATCCGTCCACCGTTGGACAGGCGATTGGTCTGGCTCATACCTTCTCTCCCAGCGCCGTCGTGGCTGTTTTCGCCGAATCAGCCTTGTCGGTGAATTGCGGCTTGGTGCCGATCTTGTAGGTTTCGAGAATCTCGTAGGTCACGGTGTCGCGGGTGACGTTGAAGTACTGGCGGCAACCGGCGACGTGATCCCACAGTTCGTGGTGCAGACCACGCGGGTTATCGCGGAAGAACATGTAGTCGCCCCACTCTTCATCAGTGCAGGCGGCAGGATCCAGTGGGCGCGGAATGTGCGCCTGGCCGGATGCGTGGAATTCCTCTTCGGAGCGCAGTTCGCCGCAGTGAGGACAGAAGATATGCAACATGGGGATTTCTCCTGTTAGTGGGCGACGGCAGCAGCGCCGTGTTCGTCGATGAGAGCGCCGTTGTGGAAACGGTCGATGGAAAACGGGGCGGCCAACGGGTGCATTTCACCCTTGGCCAGACTGGCGGCAAACACGTTGCCCGAGCCAGGTGTGGCCTTGAAGCCGCCGGTGCCCCAACCGCAGTTGAAGAACATGTTCGGCACCGGGGTTTTCGAAATGATCGGGCAAGCGTCCGGCGTGGTGTCGACGATGCCGCCCCACTGGCGGTTCATGCGCACCCGCGACAGCACCGGGAACATCTCGACGATGGCCTGGATGGTGTGCTCGATCACCGGGTACGAACCGCGCTGGCCGTAGCCGTTGTAGCCGTCGATACCGGCGCCGATCACCAGGTCGCCCTTGTCGGACTGGCTGATGTAACCGTGTACGGCGTTGGACATGATCACGCTGTCGATAATCGGTTTGATCGGCTCGGACACCAGCGCTTGCAGCGGGTGGGACTCGATCGGCAGACGGAAACCGGCGAGCTTGGCCATGTGCCCGGAGTTACCGGCAGTCACCACACCGACGCGCTTGGCGCCGATGAAACCCTTGTTGGTTTCAACGCCGATGCACACGCCGTTTTCCTTGCGGAAACCGATCACTTCGGTCTGCTGGATCAAGTCCACGCCCAAGGCGTCGGCGGCACGGGCAAAGCCCCAGGCCACGGCATCGTGACGAGCGACGCCACCACGACGCTGAACGGTCGCGCCCATCACCGGGTAGCGGGTGTTTTTCGAGCAGTCGAGGTACGGGATCTCGTCAGCGACTTGCTTGGCATTGAGCAACTCGCCGTCGACGCCGTTGAGGCGGTTGGCGCTGACCCGACGCTCGGAATCACGGATGTCCTGCAGGGTGTGGCACAGGTTGTAGACGCCGCGCTGGGAGAACATCACGTTGTAGTTCAGGTCCTGGGACAGGCCTTCCCACAATTTCATCGCGTGTTCGTAGAGGTGCGCCGACTCGTCCCACAGGTAGTTGGAGCGAACGATGGTGGTGTTGCGTGCGGTGTTGCCGCCGCCCAGCCAGCCCTTCTCGACCACGGCCACGTTGGTGATGCCGTGCTCTTTCGCCAAGTAATAGGCAGTCGCCAGACCGTGCCCGCCGCCACCGACGATGACCACGTCGTAGACCTTCTTCGGCGTCGGCGTGCGCCACATGCGCTGCCAGTTTTCGTGGTGGCTGAGGGAGTGTTTGAAGAGGCCGAAGCCCGAATAGCGTTGCATAGTCATTTACTCCAAACCGCTCAGCGATAAACCGGGTAGTCGGCGCACAGTGCCGCGACGTTCTTGGCCACATTCGCTTCAACGTCGGCGTCGCCGAGGTTGTCGAGGATGTCGCAGATCCAGCCGGCCAGCACTTCGCACTGGGCGACCTTGAAGCCACGCGTGGTGACCGCCGGGGTGCCGATGCGCAGGCCCGAGGTCACGAACGGCGATTGCGGGTCGTTCGGCACCGCGTTCTTGTTGACGGTGATGTGGGCGCGGCCGAGGGCGGCGTCCGCATCTTTGCCGGTCAGGCCCTGACGGATCAGGCTGACCAGGAACAGGTGGTTATCAGTGCCGCCGGACACTACATCGTAGCCACGTTTGATAAACACGCTGGCCATCGCTTTGGCGTTGTCGATCACTTGCTGTTGATAGGCCTTGAAGCCTGGCTCCAGCGCTTCCTTGAAGCACACCGCTTTACCGGCGATCACGTGCATCAGCGGGCCGCCCTGGGCGCCAGGGAATACCGCAGCGTTGAGCTTCTTCTCGATTTCTTCGTTGGACTTGGCCAGGATCAGCCCGCCACGCGGACCGCGCAGGGTTTTGTGCGTGGTGGTGGTGACCACGTCGGCGTACGGCAGCGGGTTCGGGTACAGACCGGCGGCGACCAGACCGGCGACGTGGGCCATGTCGACGAACAGCAGCGCGCCGACCTTGTCAGCAATCTGCCGGAAGCGCGGGAAGTCGAGGGTCTTGGAGTACGCGGAGAACCCGGCGACGATCATCTTCGGCTTGCACTCGACGGCCAGACGCTCGACTTCGTCATAATCAATCAGCCCGGTGTCAGTGTTGATACCGTACTGCACAGCGTTGTAGAGCTTGCCCGAGGACGACACTTTGGCGCCGTGGGTCAGGTGACCGCCGTGGGCCAGGCTCATGCCGAGGATGGTGTCGCCCGGCTGGATCAGCGCCAGGTACACGGCGCTGTTGGCCGACGAACCGGAGTGCGGCTGGACGTTGGCGTAATCGGCGCCGAACACTTGCTTGGCGCGCTCGATGGCCAGCGCTTCGACCTTATCCACATGCTCGCAGCCGCCGTAGTAGCGCTTGCCAGGATAGCCTTCGGCGTACTTGTTGGTGAGACCGCTACCCTGGGCTTGCATGACACGTTTGCTGGTGTAGTTCTCTGACGCGATCAGCTCGATGTGATCTTCCTGACGTTGCTCCTCGGCATTCATCGCCGCCAGCAGTGCATCGTCGTAACCCTGGATCTGGTCTTGCTTGCTGAACATCGCGTCTCTCCCAGCGGCATCTGTGCGCCATTCGTCTCGGTAAGGCACCGGCAATCACGGCAGTGCCCTTTGATGCCGATGGTATGACCGGCGCAGACAGCTCAAATGCCTACGGACGCCACGCAAAGGTGCGTTTACGACATGGCTCGAAATGCCCTGACAAACACAATCCTCAATATGACGAAGAACCCTGTGGGAGAGAGCTTGCTCGCGAAGAGGCCGTGTCAGTCAGCATCAGTGCTGGCTGACACACCGCTTTCGCGAGCAAGCTCGCTCCCACAGAGTTATGTAAAGAGTTGGCGGACGGCGAGCAGCAGGAGGAAATGCGCGGGATAGAGCGCGTACGCCCAACGGCGCATGGGCAACGGATGGATAGAACTGGAGTGTCGCAACAAGAACATCCCGAGCAATGGCGCCATCAGACACGCCGCGATGCCGAGGACTGCAACGACAATACCGAACTCCGCCGCCTCATACAGCACCCGCCACTGATTGCCCGCCAGACACACCAGCCCCGGCAGCAGGCTGAAATACCAGGGGCGACGGAACACCAGCAGCAGCGCCAGCGGCAATAACACGCCGAATACACCGAACATCAGCCACGGCGAAAACAGCGCGGCCAGCAACAAGGCTCCGATGCCCAACAGTCGCGACATCAGTGATTGATCCTGCCAGCCCCGCGCCACCAGCAACCCCAGCGCGAGAGTGGGCATCACGTTCAAGGTGTCGGGATCTGGAATGTACAGACGGTAGGGAATTTCACTCACTGCGCTGAACAGCAACAACCAGCCCAGATAGCGCCATTCGGTCTTCTGCGCACTGGCGCGGGCAAGATTCGCCGCCATCGCCAGGCAGAACCACGGAAACGCCATCCGCCCCGGCACATACAGCCAATCGGCGCTGATCCCGACATATCGCAGGTGATCGAGCAGCATGCTCAGCAGCGCCAGCCACTTGAGTAAATCCAGCGCGCCGTCGCGTTTAGTCACGTGCATAATCGGGCCACAAACTGGTAATTTTCTGACAGCGACATCCCGTGTGCTCTCCGGAAGATCTTCGGTAAAGTGCGCATCATCATTGACCACGAGCCTTCACAAGAGTCTCGACCACGGAAGCCGGCCATGACCGACAAGAGCCAACAATTCGCCAGCGACAACTATTCCGGTATCTGCCCTGAAGCCTGGGCTGCCATGGAACAGGCCAACCACGGCCACCAGCGCGCTTATGGCGACGATGAATGGACCGCACGCGCGGCCGACCATTTCCGCAACCTGTTCGAAACCGACTGCGAAGTGTTCTTCGCCTTCAACGGCACCGCCGCCAACTCGCTGGCGCTGTCGTCGCTGTGCCAGAG
>NZ_QAIU01000337.1:2330-7055 GCF_003061205.1 Pseudomonas sp. HMWF006 | reverse complement strand
GGATCATGCAGTTGCCCGCGACTTCGCGAGCCATCAACGGTCGCGAATGCACTGACGGTTTTGAACTGGCCTTTGATGACGCGTGCGGCGACTGGCTCGACGCGCAGCCGGATCTGCCGGTGATCGCCTGCGGCATGGTCGGCAGCGCCCAAGGCTGGCGCGAAGCGGCCTACTGCGAAACACCGGCGAACGTCGCCCATCTCGGAAATTCCCTACAAACACTGGTCAGTCTTCGCGGCACGCGGGTGCACATCGTGCCGGGCGTGATTCAGCGTTCACACCTGCCCAACGTGATGCGCGGCGAAGAAACCCAGGTCCTCGGCGTGCTGCAGAATCTGCCGGCCGAGGCGAGCGGCGATCTGTTGATCGGTCTGCCGGGCAGCCATTCCAAATGGGTGGAGGTGGTCGATGGCTGCATCACTCATTTCGATACCTTCATGACCGGCGAAGTGTTCGCCGTGCTCAGCGAACACAGCATCCTTGGCCGTACCCAACAGCACGGCGCGGCTTTCGATGGCCCGGCGTTCGACCGTGGCGTGCAGGTGGCGCTGTCGGTGGACGGCGAGCTGGGCGTTCTATCGACGCTGTTCAGTGCCCGCACCCTGGGCCTGACCGGCGAACTCGGCGCCAGTGCGCAACCTGATTATTTGTCCGGCCTGTTGATCGGTCATGAACTGGCGGCACTCGCCACGGTTCAGCGCCGCAACAGCGCGCAGCTTCCTTCGATCATCCTCATCGGCAATGCGCAACTCTGCGCGCGTTACAGCCGTGCCCTTGACGCCTGCGGTTTCGCCGCGGTGACGCTGGCCGAGCAGGCCACCGAGCGTGGTTTGTGGCAACTGGCGCTGGCCGCCGGACTGCTCGATTCCTCATCCCGTTAACCCTGACTGGAGGCCTGACATGCTCAAGCAAGCATTGGCGCAAAACGGTCTGATCGCGATCCTGCGTGGCCTGCATCCGCAGGAAGCCGCTGCGGTCGGAGAAGTCCTGTATGCAGCTGGATTTCGCGTCATCGAAGTACCGCTCAATTCCCCTTCGCCGTACGAAAGTATCCGCATCCTGCGCAAGACCTTGCCCGCCGATTGCCTGATCGGTGCCGGCACGGTGTTGACCCCGGAACAGGTCGAGTTGGTGAAAGAAGCCGGCGGGCAAGTGATCGTCATGCCGCACAGCGACGCCAAGGTCTTGCGCGCGGCGAAAGCGGCGGGGCTGTTTCTGTCGCCAGGTGTGGCCACACCAACCGAAGCATTCGCGGCGCTGGCGGAGGGCGCAGACATTCTCAAGCTGTTCCCCGCCGAGCAGATGGGCCCGGCGGTCGTCAAAGCCTGGCTCGCGGTGTTGCCATCCGGGACGGTTCTGGCGCCGGTTGGCGGTATCACGCCGGACAACATGCAGGCGTTCATCGACGCCGGCGTGAAAGGTTTCGGCCTCGGTTCCGGGCTGTTCAAACCGGGCATGACGCCGCAGCAAGTGGCGGTGAACGCCGCGGCCTACGTGGGCGCGTGGGAGGCGCTTGGGTAAGACTTTTTTGCGCTGCGTGGGCTGCATCTAACAAGAGAGACAAACAGATGAAAATCACCAAACTCACCACCTTCATCGTCCCGCCGCGCTGGTGCTTCCTCAAGGTCGAAACCGATGAAGGCGTGACCGGTTGGGGTGAACCCGTGGTTGAAGGTCGGGCGCACACCGTGGCCGCTGCCGTCGAAGAATTGTCCGACTACCTGATCGGCAAAGACCCACGCAATATCGAGGACATCTGGACGGTGCTGTATCGCGGCGGCTTCTACCGTGGCGGCGCGATTCACATGAGTGCGCTGGCTGGTATCGATCAGGCGCTGTGGGACATCAAGGGCAAGGCCCTCGGCGTATCGGTCAGTGACCTGCTCGGTGGGCAGGTGCGCGACAAAATTCGCGTGTACTCGTGGATCGGTGGCGACCGTCCGGCCGACACCGCGCGCGCGGCGAAAGAGGCGGTGAGCCGTGGTTTCACCGCGGTGAAAATGAACGGCACCGAAGAACTGCAATTCCTCGATACCTTCGAAAAAGTCGATCTGGCGCTGGCCAACGTCGCTGCCGTACGTGATGCGGTCGGGCCGAACGTTGGCATCGGCGTCGACTTCCATGGCCGCGTGCACAAACCGATGGCCAAGGTGCTGATGAAGGAACTCGATCCGTACAAGCTGATGTTCATCGAAGAGCCGGTGCTCAGCGAAAACTACGAAGCATTGAAGGAGCTGGCGCCATTGACCAGCACGCCGATCGCTCTCGGCGAGCGGCTGTTCTCGCGCTGGGACTTTAAACGGGTGTTGAGTGAAGGCTACGTCGACATCATCCAGCCGGATGCCTCCCACGCGGGCGGCATCACCGAGACCCGCAAGATCGCCAACATGGCCGAAGCCTACGACGTGGCGTTGGCGCTGCATTGCCCGTTGGGACCGATTGCGCTGGCCGCGTGTTTGCAATTGGACGCGGCTTGTTACAACGCGTTTATCCAGGAGCAGAGCCTGGGCATCCATTACAACGAGAGCAACGATTTGCTCGACTACGTGAAAGACCCACGGGTGTTCGACTACGACCAGGGTTTCGTGAAGATTCCGAACGGGCCGGGACTGGGTATCGAGATCAACGAGGAATACGTGATCGAACGCGCCGCCGTCGGCCACCGCTGGCGTAACCCGATCTGGCGCCATGCCGATGGCAGTTTTGCCGAGTGGTGATTTGTCTCTGACACACCACCCCCCTGTGGGAGCGAGCTTGCTCGCGAATGCGGCAGGTCAGTCAGATTGATGCAGGATGTGCCGCCGTCTTCGCGAGCAAGCTCGCTCCCACAGGGTGCAGTACAGGCCATAGGCCGACCTCAAATAATCATAAGAAGAGGCACCCCCCATGCCACCGCAAACCCTCACCGGGCAGGCGTCTTTAGTCACGCCCAGCCGCAAGCGGTTTTTCATCATGGTGCTGCTGTTCATCACCGTGGTCATCAACTACCTCGATCGCAGCAATCTGTCGATTGCCGCGCCCGCGCTGACCAGCGAACTGGGCATTGATCCGGTTCACGTCGGGCTGATTTTCTCGGCGTTCGGCTGGACCTACGCCGCGATGCAAATCCCCGGCGGCTGGCTGGTCGATCGCGTGCCGCCGCGCATTCTTTATAGCGTCGCGTTGCTGCTGTGGTCGCTGGCCACGGTGATGCTCGGCTTTGCAGCCAGCTTCATTGCGCTGTTTGTGCTGCGCATGGCGGTCGGCGCGCTGGAAGCGCCGGCTTATCCGATCAATAGCCGTGTGGTGACGACCTGGTTTCCTGAGCGCGAGCGGGCCACGGCGATTGGTTTTTACACGTCGGGGCAGTTTGTCGGGCTGGCGTTTCTGACCCCGGTACTGGCCTGGCTGCAACATGAGTTCGGCTGGCACATGGTGTTCGTCGCCACCGGTGCGGCGGGGATTGTCTGGGCGGCGATCTGGTACGCGGTGTATCGCGAGCCACGAGAGTTCAAAGGCGTCAACCAAGGCGAAATCGACCTGATTCGTGAGGGCGGAGGGCTGGTCGATATTCAGCAGGAGACGGCCAAGGTCAAAGCCAGGTTCAGCTGGACCGATCTGGGTATCGTCCTGACCAAGCGCAAGTTGTGGGGCATCTACCTCGGCCAGTTCTGCCTGAACTCGACGCTGTGGTTCTTCCTCACGTGGTTCCCGACCTATCTGGTGAAATATCGCGGCATGGACTTCATCAAGTCCGGCCTGCTGGCGTCGCTGCCATTTCTGGCTGCTTTCGTCGGTGTGCTGTGCTCGGGGTTCTTTTCCGACTTGTTGATTCGGCGTGGCTGCAGCGTCGGGTTTGCGCGCAAGTTGCCGATCATTGGCGGGCTGCTGATTTCTACCTCGATCATCGGCGCCAATTTCGTTGAATCGACACCGCTGGTGATTGCCTTCCTGGCGCTGGCGTTTTTCGGCAACGGGCTGGCGTCGATCACCTGGTCGCTGGTTTCGACCCTCGCTCCGGCACGTTTGCTCGGTTTGACCGGCGGGGTGTTCAACTTCATCGGCAACCTGTCGGCAATTGCCACGCCGATTGTCATCGGTTTCCTCGCCAGCGGTGATTCGTTCGCCCCGGCAATCACCTACATCGCGGTTCTGGCGCTGATCGGCGCGTTGTCCTATGTGCTGCTGGTGGGCAAGGTCGAACGTATCGAGTTGTAGTGCTCCGCCTCGGGCGACCATAATGCCGCCCGTTCCCTCGCTCAACGGTAAAGGCTGGATATGCAGGAAGACGCCCCGGAAAAAACCAAGGACGCCGCACCCACCGGCACTCAGACACTGCTTCGCGGCCTGGGCGTGGTGCAGGCGGTGGCCAGTGGCGCCCGCGATCTGAAAGAGATTGCCCGGCTGATCGGCACCACGCGCAGCACCACCCATCGCTTGGCCAGTTGTCTGGTGGATGAGCGCTACCTGCGCGTGGTCCCGCAAATGGGTTATCTGCTGGGGCCGAAGCTGATCGAGCTGGGGTTTCAGGCACGCGAAGAGTTGCCGCTGGTGAGTCTGGCCGGGCCGTATCTGGACGAGTTGTCGGCGCTGACCGGGGACACCGTGCATCTGGGTATTCGTGAAGGTGACGAGGTGCTGTATCTGCTGAAGAATCCGGGGCGCAATGGCCCGGAAATGCGTTCGCGGGTCGGCCATCGCATGCCGCTGGCGCGAACCGGGATCGGCAAGGCGTTGATGCTCGAT
>NZ_QAIU01000337.1:0-2319 GCF_003061205.1 Pseudomonas sp. HMWF006 | reverse complement strand
CAGCTTGAGCAGCGCATGACCGATTACGTGGCCGGCGGCTACGCTTTCGATCTGGAGGACAACGAACCGTCGATCCGCTGCGTGGCGGCACCGATTCGTGATGCGAGCAAGCGCATTGTGGCGGCGATCAGCATCGCCAGCACCGTGCCGTACATGCCGCTGGAAAAAATGGCCGAGCTGATCCCCCTGATCAAAGGGGTCACAGCCCGGCTGTCGGCGGAGCTTGGCTTGAAGGTGTGAGGCCTTAAACCTTGAGCGTCGCCATGTCGATCACGAAGCGGTATTTCACGTCGCCGGCGATCATCCGCGCGTAAGCCTCGTTGATCTGGCGGATGTCGAGCATTTCGATGTCGCAGGTGATGTTGTGCTCGGCGCAGAAATCCAGCACTTCCTGGGTTTCGGCGATGCCGCCGATCAACGAACCGGCCAGCACGCGACGGCCCAGCACCAGGTTGGCGGCATGCACCGGCGGGGCGATCGGCTCGATCAGTCCCACCAGAATATGCACGCCATCAAAGCGCAGGGTTTGCAGGTACGGGTTGAGGTCGTGCTGCACCGGAATGGTGTCCAGCAGGAAGTCGAACTGGCCTGCGGCGGCGGCCATCTGTTCGGCATCGGTGGAGACGATCACATGATCGGCACCCTGACGACGGCCTTCTTCGGCCTTGCTCGCCGAGCGGGTGAACAACGTCACTTCCGCGCCCAGGGCCTTGGCGAATTTGATGCCCATGTGGCCAAGGCCGCCCATGCCGAGGATCCCGACCTTGTCACCGGCCTTCACGCCGTAGTGCTTGAGCGGCGAGTAGGTGGTGATGCCGGCGCAGAGGATCGGCGCGGCGCTGGCCAGGTCGAGTTTTTCCGGGATGCGTACCACGAAGTGCTCGCTGACGACGATGCTGTCCGAATAGCCGCCCATGGTGTTGCTGCCGTCGACCCGTTCCGGGGTGGCGTAAGTCATGGTCGGGCCTTCGAGGCAGTATTGCTCGAGGTTCTGCTGGCAGGCAGCGCAGGTACGGCAGGAGTCGACCATGCAGCCAACGCCGACCAGATCTCCGACTTTATGTTGGGTGACGTTCGCACCGATGGCGGTGACTTTTCCGACGATCTCATGGCCGGGCATCAGCGGATACACAGCGATGCCCCATTCGTTGCGGGCCTGGTGGATGTCGGAGTGGCAGACGCCGCAATACAGAATCTCGATCGCCACGTCGTCAGCGCGAGGGCTGCGGCGTTCGAATTTCATCGGGGCGAGGGGAGTGGTGGCCGATTGAGCGGCATAACCGATAGCGGTGTACATGAATAACCTCGCAGAAGCAGTGACAGGTGAGGTGGCGCATTCTGGGCGTCGTCTGTCGCGGCGGCCATGACGATTCCTCCGGGTCTCATGCCTAATCCTCCGGCATGCAGGTTTCGGCGAACGCATGGGCAAAAGGATCTGCGATGATGCTTGCATGCCTTTTTCCGTGACTTTTTTGAAGACCCCTCCGATGCAGTTGACCCGCCATCTTGATGCCAATGCCACGCTGGTTTCGCTGATCGAGCCGCTGGCGCTTTGCGACGGTTACAGCCAGACCGGGCTGCCGGGTGTGCAGGTCTTGCGCGCCAGTTGCGACGTGGCGCGTGGCCCGCATATTTATGAGCCGAGCCTGATGATCATCGCTCAGGGCAGCAAGCTGGCGTTCCTCGGCCCGCGCACCATGGAATATGGCGCCGGGCACTACCTGATTCAGGCGCTGCCGGTGCCGTTCGAGTGCGAAACCTTTGCCTTGCCCGATGCGCCGTTGCTGGGCGTGTCGGTGGCCATCGACCGGGTGCTGCTCGGCGAGTTGGTGCTGGCCATGGGGCTGGCGCCGGGGCGGCACATTCCGGCACAGACGCCGGAGTCGATGACCTCGGTGGTGCTCGATGATGACATGCGCGGCTGTGTCGAGCGCTTGCTGCGCTGCCTGCACGATCCGCTGGAGCGGCAGATTCTCGGACCGGCGCGGGTGCGCGAATTGTTGTTCACCGCACTGCGCGGGCCGCAGGCCGATGTGTTGCGTGCACTGGTGGAGCAGCAAGGACAATTTGCCCGGGTCGCTGCGTCGATCAGTCACCTGCATGCGCATTACACCGAACCATTGAATGTCGAGACCCTGGCCAGTTGCGCGAACATGAGCGTTTCCTCCTTTCACGAGCATTTCAAACGCAGCACGTTGCTGTCGCCGGTGCAGTACCTGAAGCGCTTGCGATTGCTCAAGGCGCAGACGTTGCTGGTGGCGGAAGGGCTGGGCGTGGCGCAGGTGGCGCATCGGGTGGGGTATCAGAGCACGTCGCAGT
>NZ_QAIU01000336.1:2029-2772 GCF_003061205.1 Pseudomonas sp. HMWF006 | reverse complement strand
CGGTGAATCAGGTGGATCGCAACCCACCTTCTCAGGGCCGCTGCGCGACCCAACGGGGATAAATCCCCTCGCCACAGGGCCTTGTACTCAAGCCCCTGTGTATTGGGGAATAGCGTGTTTACAGGGTTAGGGTCAGTCGGCTCACCAGCGCCCCCGGCAGCAACGCCGACGAAGTATTGCGCTGGCTGTACGTACTCGCCGACAGCAACAACTCACGCTCGGCGGTCAACGCTTCCAGCTGCGAACCCAGCAGGCTGTAGGCGCTGTCGTCGAAACGCATGGTGCTGACCGGCGCCTGGATCTCGCCGTTCTCGACCCAGAAGGTGGCAAACCGGGTCATGCCGGTCAAACGCGCCGCTGGTTGATCGGAGAAGTTCAGGTACCACAGGTTGCTGATGTACAGCCCGGTGCCCAACTGCTTGAGAATCTCTGCCTGCGACAGGTTCCCCGCCGCCATGTTCAGCGCACTCGGTGATTCGCCGCCGCTGGCGCCATTGGCGGTCAGGCCGTATTCCGCCGCACTGCGCGAGCCGACCAGTTGATCGCCCGCCTTGCCGTCGACGATCAGCCGCAAATCACTGCGCGGATAACCCTCGCCGGAAAACGCCGGGCTCAACGATTCGCTGACTTTCTCGTCCAGCGACACCAGCGGACTGAACGTCTGATCGCCGACATACAGTTTTTGCAGCGGACTGCTTTTGCTGGCAATCGACTGCGCCGAGAAACCGCCCCAGCTCAACATG
>NZ_QAIU01000336.1:0-2019 GCF_003061205.1 Pseudomonas sp. HMWF006 | reverse complement strand
GTACTGCCCCGGCGCCAGCGTGCGCAACGGGCGGCCGAGAAATGCCAGTTGCTCGCGGGCCTGCTGGAAGCGTCTGGCGAACCCTTCGCTGCTCCAGTCATGCCCGGCGTAGCTGGCCTTCACCGCTTCGCCATTGTCGTGAAACAGGCTGAAATCGAAGTTGAAGCTGTTGGCCTGGTGCCAGCCGAACGCCCCCGACGAACTGGCGAAACCGCGGCTGATGGGACCGGCGGCGTAGAAACCGACCAGATCCAGACCCTCAGCGGCGGCGCAGATTTCATCGACCACCTGCTCGGTGTCCGGCAGCGGATGTTCCTGCACGTTCTCGCTCTGCCAACCGTTGTGGTTGAGCAACAGGTACGGATCCTGCGGCAGCAACGGCAACGTTTCGCGCAATTGATGCAGGCCCTCGGCGAGGCGTTGCAGGTCGGCTTCCTGATCGCCGGACAGGGTGATTTGCAGATCGGCGTGGCGGCCATCGTTGATCAGCTTCAGGACGATATTGGCCTGCTGCACTTGCCCGGCCTGCCGCACCTTGGCGTGATTGAAACGCACGAATGCCGAGGACTCGGCGGCGAAGCTGAGGGTGAATTGTTCCGGCTCGCGCACGCTGTCGCGCAGCCAATTGACCATGACCTTGAAGGCGTCGGACTGACTCTTCGAAATGCTCATCAGGCGTCTCCCCCAAACACATCAACGTTGCTGAATACGCAGGCCGGCGAAGCGTGGCCGACGCGAATCACCTGGTTCGGTTCACCCTTGCCGCAGTTCGGTGTGCCCAGCACCTTGACGGTGTTGGCATCGCCGACGGCGCGCAGGCTCTTCCAGAAGTGCGCGGAAATCGCCCGATAGTTCGGGTTTTTCACCACGCCTTTGAGTTCGCCGTTTTCGATCAACTGACCCCACTCGCAGCCGAACTGGAATTTGTTGCGCGCATCGTCGATCGACCAGGAGCGGTTGGTGCTCATCAGGATGCCGTGCTCGATGCCTTCGATCAGTTTGTTCAGTGGCTGATCGCCCGGCTCGATATTGAGGTTGGCCATGCGGTCGATCGGCGGGCGGTTCCAGCCGCAGGCGCGGCTGTTGGCGACGCCGTCGAGACCGGCGCGAAATTGCGACAGTGCACCGCCCAGAGGACGCAGCAGCAAACCATCGCGAATCAGGAACTGTTTGCTTGCCGCCGTGCCGTCGTCGTCATGGCCGTAGCTGGCGAGCTCTTCGGGAATGCCCGGATCGAAGGTCACGTTAAGTAATTTCGAACCGTATTGCAGGCTGCCGAAGTCGCTGGTTTTGACGAAACTGGTGCCGGCGTAGTTGCGCTCGTCACCGAGGATGCGGTCCAGCTCCAGCGGGTGACCGATGGACTCGTGGATCTGCAGCATCATCTGATCCGGCATCAGCAACAGGTCGCGCGGGCCTTGCGGAGTGTTCGGCGCGAGCAGCAGTTGCAGGGCCTGATCCGCCACTTGCGGGCCGGCGCCGACCAGACCGCAACGGCTGATCACATCAGCGCCACCCTGCTGGCCGAAGTTCTCGCGGCCGAGGCTGCGGGTCTGGCTGTCGTTG
Source organism: Pseudomonas sp. HMWF006 (assembly GCF_003061205.1). Lineage (NCBI taxonomy): Bacteria > Pseudomonadati > Pseudomonadota > Gammaproteobacteria > Pseudomonadales > Pseudomonadaceae > Pseudomonas > Pseudomonas sp. HMWF006. The sequence goes on along the minus strand of NZ_QAIU01000336.1, from coordinate 453 downwards.
CCGTCGTAGGCAGTGACATCGAGGCTCGGGTAGACGAAGCGCTGGGCCTGGCGCAATTCGGCACCGGCGCTGCTCAGGTAGATCTGCTCGACATGGGTAATGCCGATGCTCACTTGCCAGTTCACCAGGCGCTCATCCTTGGGCACCGAGGCGGATTCCGCGCCGAGCAGCTCGAAGCATTCGCTCAGGGACGGGAAGGGTTGTTCGAGATTGGGCGAGAAGTAGTCGGCGCGGTCGCTCGACACCGGCTGATCGCGCAGGTCGAGCAAGGCGTGGGGCTTGAGCCGCCGGGCCTGTTGCTCGGCGCGTTCAAGGGCGGCTTGCAGGCCTTGCTGCGACAGGTCGTTGGTGGCGGCATAGGCCTCGACCCCGTTGACGCGCACGGTGAGCATCGCGCCTTCGTCGCGGCTCAGGCTCGGCGGCTCGGCGACGTTCTTGCGCACCGACAGGTAT
>NZ_QAIU01000335.1:46124-101493 GCF_003061205.1 Pseudomonas sp. HMWF006 | reverse complement strand
GAGCAAGACAGCGCTACCCGAGACGACTTGCTCAAGCAACTCGAAGCCGGCAAGCCGCAGTTCGATGCGGTTCCGGCGAAGATTTTCTTCAGTCTGCTGCTGCAAAACACCAAGGAAGGGTTCTTCTGCGACCCGATCCACGGCGGCAATAAAGGCATGGTCGGCTGGACCATGATCGGCTTCCCCGGCGCCCGCGCCGATTTCATGGATTGGGTGGAACGCAACGAGCAATACCCCTTCCCGGCAGTTTCGATTCGCGGCGAGAGGGCCTAAGCATGGCAACCGTAATGAAGAAGGTCGACGCAGTGATCGTCGGTTTTGGCTGGACCGGCGCGATCATGGCCAAGGAGCTGACCGAAGCGGGGCTCAATGTGCTGGCGCTGGAGCGCGGGCCGATGCAGGACACCTACCCCGACGGCAACTATCCGCAGGTGATCGACGAACTCACCTACAGCGTGCGCAAAAAACTCTTTCAGGACATCTCCAAAGAGACGGTCACCATCCGCCACAGCGTCAACGACATCGCCCTGCCCAACCGCCAGCTCGGCGCGTTCCTGCCGGGTAATGGCGTCGGGGGCGCCGGTCTGCACTGGTCGGGCGTGCATTTTCGCGTCGATCCGATCGAGCTGCGCATGCGCAGCCACTACGAAGAGCGCTACGGCAAAAACTTTATCCCCAAGGACATGACCATCCAGGACTTCGGCGTCAGCTATGAAGAGCTGGAGCCGTTCTTCGATTTCGCCGAAAAAGTCTTCGGCACCTCCGGCCAGGCCTGGACCGTGAAGGGCCAACTGGTCGGTCAGGGCAAGGGCGGCAACCCTTATGCGCCGGATCGCTCCAATCCGTTCCCGCTGCAAGCGCAGAAAAACACGGTGTCCGCACAGCTGTTCGGCAAAGCGGCGACAGAGGTCGGTTACAAACCCTACAACCTGCCGTCGGCGAATACTTCAGGGCCGTACACCAATCCCTACGGCGCACAGATGGGGCCGTGCAACTTCTGCGGTTTCTGCAGCGGTTATGTTTGCTACATGTATTCCAAGGCCTCGCCGAACGTGAACATTCTGCCGGCGCTAAAGCCGTTGCCGAATTTCGAACTGCGGCCTAACTCACATGTGCTGCGGGTCAACCTCGACAGCACCAAGTCCAAGGCCACCGGCGTGACTTACATCGACGGCCAGGGCCGCGAGATCGAGCAACCGGCGGATCTGGTGATCCTCGGCGCCTTCCAGCTGCACAACGTGCGCCTGATGCTGCTGTCGGGCATCGGCAAGCCTTACGACCCGATCAGCGGCGAAGGCGTGGTCGGGCGCAACTTCGCCTACCAGAACATGGCGACCATCAAGGCGTTCTTCGACAAGGACACCCACACCAACAACTTCATCGGTGCCGGCGGCAACGGCGTGGCGCTGGATGACTTCAACGCCGACAACTTCGACCACGGGCCGCACGGCTTCGTCGGCGGCTCGCCGATGTGGGTCAACCAGGCCGGCAGCCGGCCGATTGCCGGTACTTCGAACCCGCCGGGCACACCGGCCTGGGGCAGCGCGTGGAAACGTGCGACCGCCGATTACTACACCCACCAGGTGTCGATGGACGCCCACGGCGCGCATCAGTCCTACCGCGGCAACTACCTCGATCTGGATCCGGTGTACCGCGATGCCTACGGCTTGCCGCTGCTGCGGATGACCTTCGACTGGCAGGAAAACGACATCAAGATGAACCGCTTCATGGTCGAGAAAATGGGCAAGGTCGCCCAAGCCATGGGCCCGAAAGCCATCGCGGTGATCGGCAAACAGGTCGGTGATCACTTCAACACCGCGGCTTACCAGACCACCCACCTCAACGGCGGCGCAATCATGGGCACCGATCCGAAGAAGAGCGCCCTGAACCGCTACTTGCAGAGCTGGGATGTGCACAACGTATTTGTGCCGGGCGCCTCGGCATTCCCGCAGGGGCTGGGCTACAACCCGACCGGACTGGTGGCGGCGTTGACCTACTGGTCGGCGAAGGCGATCCGCGAGCAGTACCTGAAAAACCCCGGCCCGCTGGTTCAGGCATAAGGAGCGATGACCATGAACAATCTCGTTATCGCCACCCTGGCCCTGCTCGGCAGCGCTGCTGTACACGCCGCCGACGTCGATCAAGCGTTGATCAAACAAGGCGAATACCTCGCCCGCGCCGGTGACTGCGTGGCCTGCCATACCGCCAAGGGCGGCAAGCCGTTCGCTGGTGGCCTGCCGATGGAAACCCCGATCGGCACGATTTACTCGACCAACATCACCCCCGACCAAACCGGCGTCGGTGATTACAGCTTCGAGGACTTCGACAAGGCCGTGCGCCATGGTGTCGCGAAAAACGGCAGTACGTTGTACCCGGCCATGCCGTATCCGTCCTACGCCCGCGTCAGTGAAGGCGACATGCAGGCGTTGTACGCCTACTTCATGCACGGCGTCGAACCGGTCGCGCAGGAAAACAAGGCCAGCGACATTCCATGGCCGCTGAGCATGCGCTGGCCGTTGATGGGCTGGCGCTGGATGTTTGCGCCGAAAGTCGAGGACTACAAGGCAACCTCGGACGATCCAGTCATCGACCGTGGCGCCTATCTGGTCGAAGGCCTCGGCCATTGCGGCGCCTGCCATACGCCACGGGCCCTGACCATGCAGGAAAAATCCCTGAGCGCCACCGACGGCAAAAACTTCCTCGCCGGCAGTGCGCCGCTGGAAGGCTGGATCGCCAAGAACCTGCGCGGCGATCACAAGGACGGTCTCGGCAGCTGGAGCGAAGCGCAACTGGTGCAGTTCCTCAAGACCGGACGCAGCGACCGCAGCGCGGTGTTCGGCGGCATGAGCGACGTGGTGACCCACAGCATGCAATACATGACCGACGCCGACCTGACCGCGATCGCCCGCTACCTCAAGTCGTTGCCGGCCAATGATCCTGCCGATCAGCCGCACCAGTACGACGAAAAAGCCGCCAAGGCTCTATGGAACGGTGACGACAGCCAACGCGGCGCAGCGGTGTACATCGACAACTGCGCGGCCTGCCACCGTACCGACGGCCATGGCTATACCCGGGTGTTCCCGGCGCTGGCCGGCAATCCGGTGCTGCAATCGGAAGACCCGACGTCACTGATCCACATCGTGCTCAAGGGCGGCACCCTGCCGGCCACCCACTCGGCGCCGTCGACCTTCACCATGCCGGGTTTCGCCTGGCGCTTGTCGGATCAGGAAGTAGCCGATGTGGTGAGTTTTATTCGCGGCAGTTGGGGTAACAAGGGCGCGCCGGTCAAGGCTGACGATGTCGCGAGCCTGCGCAAGAACGATATGCAGACGACTTCCAAGGATGATTTGGGGCAAGTCACCACGCATAACTAACGGCTGCGATTGATACGCCGCTGGCACGGTGCGACTTTTCGTGCGGTGTCAGCGGCCGATCAACGCTTGGACTGAAAGCCTTTGAACTGCGCAAATGCATCGGCCAGCTGCAGGTAAAGCTTCTCGTCGTATTTGTCGATGTCGCCATCGCCGTCAGCATCGACGGCGTCTTCGGAGATCACGTCATAACGACCATTGGCCTGCGACGACGAAGCATAGAGCGAATAGTCGTAATCCATCATCTCGGTCGCGTCTTCATCGTAGTGATAAAACGCGATTTCCGGACTTTCATCTCGGTCCATATCCGAGATTTCCAGCAGTATTCTGATAGCCATGAATAAAATCCCTCAGACTTGAATCCGTGCTTGAGATTAGAGTTGGGGATAATTCCAGTCTACTGTCAGAGTTGACAGGGTGTATAACCACTCCGTCAGTCACGTTGTTCCATCCGTGCTGTAAATGCATACACCTGTCAAGTCTGACAGTAGACGCTCGCATTTACGTTACCTAATGTGCAAAGGGACATAGATTCAGGTCCTTAATATTGCGCTGGCAGGGAGCACACAGACATGAGCTACTCACTGTTATATGAGTTCAGAGACACGGATGGGAATGGCACAGCTGAAGCGGTCATTTCCCGATACAACAATGGTGATGCTGTTAATTCATTGCCCGACATCGTCGTCACAGCGTACGCCAATATCGCCAACGGGAAATATGACACGGTAAGTGGAGTCGACGACGTTGAGGGTGACGGCGACACTGATGAGGATGACGACTCCTATTACACCCTGGCAGGCGACCTCGCCTCTGCGATTGTCGGCTTGAGCACCGTCGGCGCGGGACGTCTTTACAGTTGCATGCTTATCTCATTTGCAGACAACGCCTCAAAGGGCAAACTTGCCGACGTCAATATTGGCTTGTTTAATGTCGCAAACTCCGATTTGACTCGCCCGGATTCAGTCGTGACCGTCACGGGTTATGACAACGGATTGTATAAAAAAGTGATGGGGTCGACGGACGCTGACGGTGATAACGATATTGATCTGGACGATGAGTTTATTTTCAGAAAAATCGCGGGTTCCTTTGCATCAATGAGGGAATTTAATATTTGAAATAATCACTCACATGGTTGCTACCGTTTTGACCAATCACTGTCCGACAAAAACCTGCAGGCGTAAATCATGCAGGTTTTTTTTGCATTTGTCGCCCTGTGCGTTACGGATTAACGATACTCGCATAAGCCTTGGCCAATGCCACTAACTTGGCCTTGTCATCACTATCTATATCACCGTCGCCGTCTACATCTTTTTTGTCCGTGCGAATGGTGAAGGACTTGCCTTGATCGCTGGACACCGCGACCACGTAGATCGAATCGACCAGAGCTTCGGTCGACAACTCCTCCTCGGCATTCCAGCCCAGTTCCTTGCGGGCAAGTTGCATCGAAACAATGGTATTGGGTTCCGATTGGCTCGGCAGCAACATTTGTAGGAATACACCACGCTGATTAAGAAACGACATAAATTAAATCCTTTTAGAGTTCATATACAGGCATCAGTGCCGGTAAGTTTCGAAGGCTATAGTTGATAACTTTCCTTCACAACCAAACATATGTTTCGTGGGTTTTCTCTTGTTCCAGTTATTTATATGAACAACCCAGCACATGGCAGACCTGAACCGTGCCCGTATTCCTTGGCCGAACGGTACTGGATCGTTAAGGGCGTAACCTTGTACTGTATGCATGTACAGATTTGAGGTTCGCGCAATGATCAACCCTCTCCCCCCGCGCGGTCGCGGCACCGCGACCAATCCGCACAACCGCTTTGCGCCGAACCGTTCGGTGGCCGAGGATGACGGCTGGTATCAGGAAGTGCCCGAAACGCAGAACACCGAGGTGATGATCGAAACCGCGAAAACCATCATCACCCGCAACACCTCGCCGGACCTGCCCTTCGACCGCTCGATCAACCCCTACCGAGGCTGCGAGCATGGCTGCATCTATTGCTACGCGCGGCCCAGCCATGCCTATTGGGACATGTCGCCCGGGCTGGATTTCGAAACCAGGCTGATTGCCAAGACCAACGCCGCCCAAGTGCTGGAAGAACAGCTCGGGAAAAAAGGCTATCAATGCGCGCCGATCAACCTGGGCTCCAATACCGATCCGTATCAGCCGATCGAGCGCGAACACAAAATCACCCGCCAGACCCTCGAAGTGCTGCTGCGCTATCGGCATCCGGTGACCATCATCACCAAGGGTTCGCTGATCTTGCGCGACCTCGACCTGCTCACTGAACTGGCGCAGCAAAGGCTGGTGGCGGTGATGATCAGCCTGACCACACTGGACGACGAACTCAAACGCATCCTTGAACCCCGCGCCGCAGCGCCCAAGGCCCGGCTGCGGGCGATCCGGGTAATGCGCGACGCGCGGATTCCTGTGGGTGTGCTGTGTTCGCCAATGATTCCGATGATCAATGACAGTGAGATCGAAAGCCTGCTGACTGAGGCGCATGCGGCCGGCGCGCAGAGCGCTGCGTACATGATGCTGCGGCTGCCGCTGGAAGTGGCGCCGCTGTTCGAGGAGTGGTTGCAGGCGCACTACCCGCAGCGGGCGGCCCATGTGTTGAGCCTGATCCGCCAGAGCCGTGGCGGTGAGCTCTACGACAGCCGTTTTGGCGCACGCATGCGCGGCGAAGGGGTGTTCGCCGACCTGCTGGCGCAGCGCTTTGCCAAAACCATCAAGCGTCTAGGCATGAATCATCGCGAGGGCTACAACCTCGATTGCACAGCGTTCTGTCCGCCGGGACGCCAGATGTCGTTGATTTAGCAAATCCTTCGAGGTCGCAAACTCGCGTCTATCGAAGTCAGTAAGAAACGGGAACCCTTCGCAGAGCCTTTACGCGGGAACAAAGCCTGTATGAAGTCATACAGGCTTTGTTTTTATTCAAGGATTGATAATGGCGCTATAAGCCTTGGCCAGGGCGATTAACTTTGCCTGATCATGACGGTCGATATCACCATCGCCGTCTACATCTTTAAGCCCGCCAATTTTAAACGTTTTGCCTTTATCGGACGATATTGCACCCACGACCTTGGAATCAACAAGCATCTCGGATACCAGTCCGGTCGCTGGATCAGTCACTGCTTTCTTAGTTGAAAAGCGCATTTCCACTAGAATTTCGCTTCGAGGGACAGTTATTTCGACCCTCTCTAAAAAAACCCCTCGAACACTGTCTGGACGTGCAATTGATGTCATAAAAAATCCCTTTCAAGTTTGTTTGCCTAATGACTTCCATGGCTCTTCGGATAATACGCACCGCTGTCAAAGTGGCAATCCACTATATGTTGCATCAAGTATCGTAGTTTTAATCGGCAACTGTTCGCGCGTCCCAATCCCTGAGTACCCCTGACGCAGCAGCCAAGGTGAGGTGCCGGCGGCGAGCTCGCTGGCTCGAGGGCTTCGGGGTAAATCACACCGCCTTCTGTCCGCCGGGTCGCCAGATGTCGTTGATTTAGCGACAATTAGTCGATGGTTGATGGGTTGGAATCCTTCCGCCGGAACAGGCCAGTCACGTTTTTCGTGACCTGGAACACACGTTCTAGAGCGCTTGATTCAGTTTGAGTTAAGTTTCGGCGGCTACCTTATTCATCGAGTGACTGACGGGTCGGGATGACCCGGATGTTTTAAACAGCCACTGGCTTCATATCGGAATACACGGGAACGACTCCCCGAATCCGCCAAAGAGGATGAATCATGAGTGACAAGGATAAACAGCCTTTGGCTGCGTCGGCGCAAGCCGTCCCTGGGGCGGAATCCGCCGATGCAGCGCTGCGAACGATCGTTGACGGCTTTTTGCATTTTCATCATGAGGTCTTCCCGCAGCAGGAAGAACTCTTCAAGAAACTCGCCACGGCGCAATCGCCCCGGGCAATGTTCATCACCTGCGCCGACTCGCGCATCGTCCCTGAGCTGATCACCCAGAGCTCCCCGGGTGATCTGTTCGTGACCCGTAACGTCGGCAACGTCGTGCCGCCTTACGGCCAGATGAACGGCGGCGTTTCCACCGCAATCGAGTACGCGGTGCTGGCGCTGGGCGTGCAGCACATCATCATCTGCGGCCATTCCGATTGCGGCGCCATGCGTGCGGTGCTCAACCCGGACAGCCTGGAAAAAATGCCGACGGTCAAAGCCTGGCTGCGCCACGCCGAAGTCGCGAAAACCATGGTGCACGACAACTGTCACTGCGCCGACGAAAAAGAAAGCATGCCGATCCTCACCGAGGAAAACGTCATCGCCCAACTGCAGCACTTGCGTACCCATCCTTCGGTAGCCTCGCGCATGGCGAACGGTCATCTGTTCATCCATGGCTGGGTCTACAACATCGAAACCAGCGAAATCAAAGCTTACGACGCGGATCAGGGACGTTTCCTGCCGCTCGATGGCAGCCACCCGATTCCGGTGGCGACGCCCAAAGCGCGCTTCTAAATCTTCCTAAAAATCTGTGTGGTTTGACGCCGGCCGCTGTTTCAGCGGCCTGGCCTCGCCACGCCTGAAGAAAGCTTCGGGAGAATCACCATGCGTGCTGCTCAATTGAAAGCGGTTCTGCCACGGGAGCTGTTGGCTTCGGTGGTTGTGTTCCTGGTCGCCCTGCCGTTGTGCATGGGTATCGCAATTGCTTCCGGGTTGCCGCCGGCCAAAGGCCTGATCACCGGGATCATCGGCGGTCTGGTGGTGGGTTGGCTGGCGGGTTCGCCGTTGCAGGTCAGCGGGCCGGCGGCGGGTCTGGCGGTGCTGGTGTTCGAACTGGTGCGTCAGCACGGTATCGAGATGCTCGGGCCGATTCTGCTGCTCGCAGGTTTCCTGCAACTGGTGGCCGGTCGCCTGAAGCTCGGTTGCTGGTTCCGGGTCACGGCGCCAGCGGTGGTGTACGGCATGCTCGCCGGGATCGGGGTGTTGATCGTGCTCTCGCAGGTGCATGTGATGCTCGACGCCAAGCCGCAACCCTCCGGTCTGGATAACCTGACGGCCTTCCCCGGCGCGGTGGCGCAAGCCTTGCCGTCGTTTGGCTGGCAGGCCGGGTTACTCGGGCTGGCGACCATTGCGGTGATGTGGCTGTGGGAGAAATTCCGTCCGCACTCGCTGCGGTTTATTCCCGGCGCGTTGCTCGGCGTAGGTCTGGCCACGGGCGCCAGCCTGCTGCTGGCGTTGCCGGTGAAACGGGTCGAGGTGCCGGAGAATCTGGCCGAAGCCATCGACTGGCTGAAACCGGCGGACCTGCTCAGCCTGGCCGACCCGACGCTACTGATCGCGGCATTTGCCGTGGCGTTTATCGCCAGCGCCGAAACCCTGCTGTCTGCGGCAGCAGTAGACCGCATGCACAGTGGCGTACGTTCTGACTTTGACCGTGAGCTGTCAGCGCAAGGTGTCGGCAACATGCTCTGCGGGCTGGTCGGTGCGCTGCCGATGACCGGGGTGATTGTGCGCAGTTCGGCCAACGTCCAGGCCGGCGCGACCACCCGTTATTCGACGATCTTTCATGGTCTGTGGCTGCTGGGGTTCGTGTTGTTGCTGTCGAGCGTGCTGCAAAGCATTCCGGTGGCGAGTCTGGCCGGGGTGCTGGTCTACACCGGTTTCAAACTGGTCGACCTCAAGGCCTTTCGCGGTCTGGGCCGTTACGGGCGGATGCCGATGTTCACCTACGCCGCCACGGCGCTGGCGATCATCTTCACCGACCTGTTGACCGGGGTACTGATCGGTTTCGGTCTGACCCTGCTGAAACTGGCGTTCAAGGCTTCGCGCCTGAAGATCAGCCTGATCGACCTGCCGCAGGATGGCGAGATGGAGTTGCGCCTGGTGGGCGCGGCGACCTTTCTCAAGGTGCCAGCCTTGACCCAGGTGCTGGGCAGCATTCCCGAAGGTACGACGGTGCATGTACCGCTCAATAACCTGAGCTACATCGACCATTCGTGTCTGGAGTTGCTGGAAGAGTGGGGCCGGGCGAATGCGGCTAAGGGATCGAAGCTGTTGATCGAGTCGCGCGGGTTGAAGCGACGGCTTGAGGGGCGGGTTCGGACCAATACTGGTGTCGGCGCCGCCGGCTGAATCTCCAGGTTGAACTCAAACCCTGCAGGAGTGAGCCTGCTCGCGATGGCGATCGTTTCAATCAACATCTCTGTTGACTGACCCATCGCCATCGCGAGCAGGCTCACTCCGACATTGGATTGTGCGTGGCTTACGCGGCTGGCTGATCCAGTTCCAGGCCCACGCCCAGGCGGCGGCCCATGCATGGCCAGCGCTTCCACGCAGCACCGGTATCCGGGCTGCTCAGCTTGTCGCGGTAAGCTTCGACCGATTCCAGCGCAAAGCTCTCGTCGTCGAGCATTTCGTCGATGGTGTGATGCACCACTTCGTCCAGTTGATTGGCAAATTCCTCACCGAGCAATTGGTGAGCAATCAGATTGGCGACCGTCATGTCCAGGGGGATCAGTGGCTGGCCGAGGTGCTTGATGTACAGGTCGTTGACCTCTTCGACAAAGCGGTGTGCCAGATAGGCTTCGTCCAGCAGACTGTCCAGACCCACCGGCGGCTGGATAAAGTACTGCTCGGCGATTCTCAGCACCGGTTTGATCTGTGACTCGATTCCCGCTTCCCTGGCGACTTCATTGGCTGCATCCAGCATGTCTGGTACTTCGTCGATATAGGCGGTGACGAAGCTCGTCAACGCTTCTTCACGGTTAGCGTCCGGCAACTGGATGGCCGAATGCAGATGAGGCAACTTGGCTTCCAGCTGACGCTTGAGCCGTCCGGTTTGGTTTTCGGTTTGTCGGGCTTTTTGGATCTGCTCGCGCAATGCGGCGGTGTTCATGAAAACTCCAGGGTACAAGGCAATGAAATAGGGAAGACATAAGTTAGCTGGCTTACGAAAAATGCTAAGACGCATTTGTCATAATTATTTCATCCTTGATGCACCGGCGTTATATCGGTTCGCCACCACTCGTCTGCATCCTTCTCCATTCGTGCCCTCGAACGCAAGTACCCGCTGTTTCAGTTCATTTACGTCGGCACATTGCAAATTCCGCTCGCTGTCTATACTCGCCAGTGAATGGAGTTAGCTGATGACGCCCGACTGCACCCGCAGCAAGGCCCGGCGATTCAAGTTCGTAGTCTGATGCAGCCGCTCCCTTGCCGCAGGCGTTACGCCTCCGGGATAACAAGAACGATAAGGGGAACCCGCAATGATGCGACATCCACACGTCTGGATGGGCCTCCTGTTGTGGTCGATTTTCAGCCCGGCCCACGCGGCCTGGACTGTGAATATGGCGCCTGGAGCGACTGAAATCAGTCACGCAGTATTCGATCTGCACATGACCATTTTCTGGATCTGTGTGGTGATCGGAGTCATCGTCTTCGGCGCCATGTTCTGGTCGATGATGGTGCACCGCCGTTCAACCGGGCAGGTCGCCGCAAAATTCCACGAAAGTACCACCGTCGAAATTCTCTGGACCGTCGTGCCGCTGCTGATCCTGGTGGCAATGGCCGTTCCGGCAACCGCCACCCTGATCAAGATGTACGACACCAGTGAGCCGGATATTGATATCCAGATCACCGGTTATCAGTGGAAGTGGCACTACAAATACCTGGGCCAGGACGTCGAATTCTTCAGCAACCTGGCCACGCCCGCCGAGCAGATCCACAACAAGGAAGCCAAGGGCGAGCACTACTTGCTTGAAGTCGACAAGCCATTGGTGCTGCCGACCGGGGCCAAGGTGCGCTTCCTCGTGACCTCCGCCGACGTGATCCACTCCTGGTGGGTGCCGGCATTCGCGGTCAAGCGCGATGCGATCCCGGGGTTTGTCAACGAAGCCTGGACCCGGATCGACAAGCCCGGCCTCTACCGTGGCCAGTGCGCCGAACTGTGCGGCAAGGATCACGGCTTCATGCCGATCGTGGTCGAGGTCAAAGAGAAGGCCGACTACGAGAAGTGGCTCGCCGAGCGCAAAGCCGAGGCCGCGCAGCTCAAGGAGCTGACCAGCAAGGAATGGACCCTCGACGAACTTAAAGAGCGCGGCGACAAGGTCTATCACACCACCTGCGTGGCCTGTCACCAGGCCGAGGGCCAGGGCCTGCCGCCGATGTTCCCGGCGCTCAAGGGCTCGAAAATCGCCACCGGCCCGATCAAGGATCACCTGAGCATTGTCTTCCACGGCAAGCCCGGCACCGCGATGGCGGCGTTCGGCAAGCAGCTGTCGGAAGTCGATATCGCAGCGGTCGTGACCTACGAACGTAACGCCTGGGGCAACAACAAGGGCGACATGGTCACGCCAAAAGAAGTGCTGGAGCTGAAACAGGCGGAAAGCAAATGAACCGGTCTATCGCGTACGTCGTGAACCGGCCGGGGCAGCGCGCCCCGGCCCGCCCCACCCACTCACGTAAAGGAGACCGGCCATGAGCGCTGTCATTGATGACCACGGTCATGCCGACCACGCCCACGGCCCCGCCAAAGGCCTGATGCGCTGGGTGCTGACCACCAACCACAAGGACATCGGCACGCTGTACCTGTGGTTTGCGTTCCTGATGTTCCTGCTTGGCGGCTCGTTCGCCATGGTGATCCGCGCCGAGCTGTTCCAGCCCGGTTTGCAGATCGTCGAGCCGGCATTCTTCAACCAGATGACCACCATGCATGGTCTGGTGATGGTCTTCGGTGCGGTGATGCCGGCGTTCGTCGGCCTCGCCAACTGGATGATCCCGTTGATGATCGGCGCGCCGGACATGGCCCTGCCACGGATGAACAACTTCAGCTTCTGGCTGTTGCCGGCGGCGTTTCTGCTGCTGGTCTCGACCCTGTTCAGCCCCGGTGGCGGGCCGAACTTCGGCTGGACGTTCTACGCGCCACTGTCCACCACCTACGCGCCGGAAAGCGTGACGTTCTTCATCTTTGCCATCCACCTGATGGGGATCAGTTCGATCATGGGCGCGATCAACGTGATCGCCACCATCCTCAACCTGCGTGCCCCCGGCATGACCCTGATGAAAATGCCGCTGTTCGTCTGGACCTGGCTGATCACCGCGTTCCTGCTGATCGCGGTGATGCCGGTGCTGGCCGGGTGCGTGACGATGATGCTGATGGACATCCACTTCGGCACCAGTTTCTTCAGTGCCGCCGGTGGCGGTGACCCGGTGCTGTTCCAGCATGTGTTCTGGTTCTTCGGCCACCCCGAGGTGTACATCATGATCCTGCCGGCGTTCGGCGCCGTCAGCCAGATCATCCCGACCTTCTCGCGCAAGCCGCTGTTCGGCTACACCTCAATGGTCTATGCGACGGCGAGCATCGCGTTCCTGTCGTTCATCGTCTGGGCGCACCACATGTTCGTGGTCGGCATCCCGCTGGTGGGCGAGCTGTTCTTCATGTACGCAACCATGCTCATCGCCGTGCCGACCGGGGTGAAGGTGTTCAACTGGGCCAGCACCATGTGGCAGGGCTCGCTGACTTTCGAGACACCGATGCTGTTTGCCGTAGCGTTCGTGATCCTGTTCTCGATCGGCGGCTTTTCCGGGTTGATGCTGGCCATCGCCCCGGCGGACTTCCAGTACCAGGACACCTACTTCGTGGTCGCGCACTTCCACTACGTGCTGGTGCCCGGGGCGATCTTCGGGATCTTCGCCTCGGCCTATTACTGGCTGCCAAAGTGGACCGGGCACATGTACGACGAAACCCTTGGCAAGCTGCACTTCTGGCTGTCGTTCGTCGGCATGAACCTGACCTTCTTCCCGATGCACTTTGTGGGTCTGGCGGGGATGCCCCGGCGGATCCCGGACTACAACCTGCAGTTCGCCGACTTCAACATGGTCTCGTCGATCGGCGCGTTCATGTTCGGCGCCACGCAGATCTTCTTCCTGTTCATCGTGATCAAGACCATTCGCGGTGGCGTGCCAGCCCCGGCCAAACCGTGGGATGGTGCCGAAGGGCTGGAGTGGAGCGTGCCGTCGCCGGCGCCGTATCACACCTTCACCACGCCGCCGGAAGTGAAATGACTGTGGGAGCGAGCTTGCTCGCGAAGAACGATAACTCGGTTTCACTGAGAAACCGCAGCGCCTGCTTCGCGAGCAAGCTCGCTCCCACAGAGATTCAGGTGGAGGCTGAAAATCATGGCTGACTCGATCTCGCTGAAAAAACTCGTCACCCGGCTGCTAGGGGTCGTGGTGGCAATGTTTGTCTTCGGCTTTGCCCTGGTGCCGATCTACGACGTGATGTGCAAGGCCTTCGGCATCAATGGCAAGACCGCCGGGCAGTACGAAGGCGAGCAGGTCGTCGATACCTCACGCCAGGTGCGCGTGCAGTTCCTGTCGACCAACACCGCCGATATGCCATGGGACTTCTACCCCAAGCATGACGAACTCACCGCGAACCCAGGCGCGGTCAACGAGATGATTTTCATCGCGCGCAATCCCACCGACAAACCGATGAGTGCGCAAGCCGTGCCGAGCATTGCGCCCAGCGAGGCGGCGGCATATTTCCACAAGACCGAATGTTTTTGCTTTACCCAGCAGGTGCTGCAGCCCGGTCAGCAGATCGAGATGCCGGTGCGTTTCATCGTTGACCGCGACATGCCCAAGGACGTGAAGCACCTGACGCTGTCCTACACGCTGTTCGATATCACCGCCCGACATCCTCCGGTGGCTGTAAACACTGGCGGTTAAGCGTGCCCGATAAGGAGAACAATAAATGGCAACTCATGAGCACTATTACGTCCCGGCCCAGAGCAAGTGGCCGATCATCGCCACCTTCGGCATGGTCATCACCGTGTACGGCCTGGCGACCTGGTTCAACGATCTGAAGGCGGCACGCCCGGAATCCCACGGGCCGTACATCTTTTTCGTCGGCGGGCTGTTGCTGGCGTACATGCTGTTCGGCTGGTTCGGCGCGGTGATCAAAGAAAGTCGCGCCGGGCTGTACAGCTCGCAACTCGATCGCTCGTTCCGCTGGGGCATGAGCTGGTTCATCTTCTCCGAGGTGATGTTCTTCATCGCCTTCTTCGGCGCGCTGTTCTACGTGCGGCACATCTCCGGCCCGGCACTGGGGGGCGAAGGCCCGAAAGGCATCGCGCACATGCTCTGGCCGAACTTCCAGTTCACCTGGCCGCTGTTGCATACGCCGGACCCGAAACTGTTCCCGCCGCCCAAGGAAGTCATCAGCCCGTGGGGCCTGCCGCTGATCAACACAATTCTGCTGGTCAGCTCCAGCGTCACCATCACCATCGCCCACCATGCCTTGAAAAAGGGCCATCGCGGCGCGCTGAAAATCTGGTTGGCGATCACCGTGTTGCTGGGCTGCGCGTTCCTTGGCTTCCAGGCTGAGGAATACATGCACGCCTACCACGAACTGGGCCTGACCCTCGGCTCGGGCATTTATGGCGCCACGTTCTTCATGCTCACCGGGTTCCACGGTGCGCACGTGACCATCGGCACGATCATTCTGTTCGTGATGCTGATGCGCATCATGAAGGGCCATTTTGACAACGAGCACCAGTTTGGTTTCGAAGCGGCGAGCTGGTACTGGCACTTCGTCGACGTGGTGTGGATCGGCTTGTTCATCTTCGTTTATGTGCTTTGACAACAGCCGCAAGCGGCAAGCTTCAAGCTCCAAGCTTGCAGCTCAAAGCTAGAAGCTTGCAGCTACCACGTAACGTGGGACACCAGTTGGCCGCTGTAAAAGCCCCAGGCGATCAAGCCGACGGTGATGGCGGCCAATGCCACCCGAACACTCAAGGCGATGACCAGGCGATTCGAGCTGCTGTCGTCCTTGACCAGGAAAAACAGGCCGCTGAACAGGCTGATCACCGTGGCAATCAGCAGCACGACAATGGCTGCTTTGAGCATGGGAAGACTCCGGGGGACAGGCGATGCAGTTGAGTATAGCGATCGCGACGACTGACTTTGTGGCGCGGCCATGAAGCGCTTTCACCCGGGAGTGATACCGACCGTGGTGGTGGCGCTGTTGCTGCCGCTGCTGGTGTCGCTGGGCTTCTGGCAACTGGGCCGGGGTGCGGAGAAAACCGCCCTGCTCGCCAGTTACGCCGAACGCCGCGCCGCCGCGCCGATGGCCAGCAGCGAATTGCTGCACAGCACCGACCCGGCCTATCGCCGGGTGCATCTTTACGGCCAGTTCGATGGTGGCCACAGCCTGCTACTCGACAACCGTCAGCGCAACGGCAAGGTCGGCATCGAGCTGCTGCAACCGTTTCAGGACCGCGCCACGGGTCTTTGGCTACTGGTCAATCGTGGCTGGCTGCCGTGGCCGGATCGCCGCGTAACCCCGCAATTCACCACCCCGGCCGAGGCACTGAGTCTCGATGCCTGGGTCTATGTCGCCCCCGGCGCGACCTTCCAGTTGCACGCCGACCCGGCCAGCAGCACCTGGCCGCAAACCATCACCGCCGTCGAGCCAGCCAGGCTGTGGAAAACCCTCGACCGCGACGGTTTCGCCTACGAACTGCGCGCCGAACCCGGCCCTGCCAGCTATGAGGCCGACTGGCCGGTGGTCGCCATGGGCCCGGAAAAACACCTCGGTTACGCCGTG
The DNA here is from genome assembly GCF_003061205.1 of Pseudomonas sp. HMWF006. NCBI lineage: Bacteria > Pseudomonadati > Pseudomonadota > Gammaproteobacteria > Pseudomonadales > Pseudomonadaceae > Pseudomonas > Pseudomonas sp. HMWF006. The sequence continues at coordinate 85,544 of NZ_QAIU01000335.1, read as the reverse complement.
CAATGGTTTGCCATGGCCACCGCCCTGCTCGGTCTCTACATCTACCTTGGATTGCACAACGCAAAGGAGAAACACCATGGGAACGGCCATGAATCCACCCAGCATGTCTGAGGCAAAAACCCCGGCCAGCCGTCGTCGTGGACGGGTCCAGCTGCTGCTGATTCTGCTCGGCGTGGTCGGCCCGATGATCCTCGCCACCGGCATGTACAAATTGCAGTTCTGGGTGCCGGAAGGGCGCAGCTACCACGGCGAACTGATCGGCAACGGCCAGTCCCGCGCCGACCTCGGTGTGCAGGCCGATGAACAGCGCTGGCAGATGCTGGTGACCGCACCCAGGGACTGCGCGGTCGATTGCCAGCAACTGGTGTACCTCGCCCGGCAGATCCAGATCGGCCTCGGCCGCGATGCCGGACGCGCCAGCCACGCCCTCGCCGCCGCGCAACCGCTGGGCGCCGACTATGAAGCCAAGCTGAGCCGCGAATACCCACAGTTGCAACGCTACCCGCTGGACGCCGCCACCTTCAGCAAGACCACCGGCGACAAGGCCACGCCGCAGCTGTGGATCATCGACCCGCACGGCAACCTCGTGCTGCGCTACGACCCGAGTGTGAAGGGCAAGGACTTGCTCAACGACCTGCGCCACCTGCTGAAACTGTCGAACATCGGATAAGGGCATCGTCATGGCCAAACCTGGATTTCGCCTCGCGCTGTTTGCCACCCTGCTGGCACTGATCGTCGTGCTGCTCGGCGCCTACACCCGCCTGACCCACGCCGGCCTCGGCTGTCCGGACTGGCCGGGCTGTTACGGTTTTATCAGCGTGCCGAAAAGCGAAGCCCAGCTGGCCCATGCCGAACTGCATTACCCCGACTCGCCGGTGGAGGCGCACAAAGGGTGGAACGAGATGATCCACCGCTACTTCGCCGGGACCCTCGGCCTGCTGATTTCGATTCTGGCCGGACGCGCCTGGGTCAATCGCCGGCATCCGGGACAGCCGCTGAAGCTGCCGTTGTTTCTGCTGGCGGTGGTGTTCGCCCAGGCAGCGTTCGGCATGTGGACGGTGACGCTCAAACTCTGGCCGCAAGTGGTCACCGGGCATTTGCTCGGCGGTTTTGCGACATTGAGCCTGCTGTTCCTGCTGACCTTGAGACTCTCCGGCGTGCTGCCGGCGCTGACCGTGCCCAGGCGTTTGCAGTATTGGGCGACGGCGGGACTGTTGCTGGTGATCGGCCAGATCGCGCTGGGCGGCTGGGTCAGTTCCAACTACGCGGCGGTGGCCTGCATCGACTTTCCGACCTGCCACGGTCAATGGCTGCCGCCGGCGGACTTTGCCAACGGCTTTCACCTGACCCAGCACATCGGCCCGAATTACCTCGGCGGCCAACTCGACAGCGATGCGCGCACGGCAATCCACCTGACCCACCGCATCGGCGCGTTGCTGGTGACGCTGGTGCTGCTCGGGCTGGCCTGGCAACTCAGAGCCGTCGGCATGACCCGGCTCGCCGGGCTGGTGCTGGTCGCCCTCGGCGCACAAATAACCCTCGGCATCAGCAACGTGCTGTTCCATCTGCCGCTGCCGGTGGCGGTCGCGCACAACGCCGGCGGTGCGGCGCTGTTGCTGACGATGGTGCTGGTCAATTACCACGCACGGACCAGTCTGGTCCGGCTCAAACAGCCGGTGCTCGCACGCTGGCGCCTCAGCCCGCGTAAACACGTGGCGGCGCCCATCACCATTAAAGGAGAAACGCCATGGCGCTTCTGATCGGCGAACGTCCCGCGCAAGCGCTGTGGCGTGACTATCTGGAGCTGACCAAACCGAAAGTGGTGGTGCTGATGCTCATCACCTCTCTGGTCGGCATGTTCCTCGCGACCCGTGCCGGGGTGCCGTGGACCGTGCTGGTGTTCGGTAACCTCGGGATCGCCCTGTGTGCCGGCGGTGCGGCGGCGGTCAACCATGTGGTGGACCGGCGCATCGACGCGGTGATGGCGCGCACCCACAAGCGGCCATTGGCTGAAGGCCGGGTATCGCCGGCTGCGGCACTGACCTTTGCCTTGGTCCTGGCGCTGCTCGGCCAGGCCTTGTTGCTGACCTTCACCAACCCGCTGACTGCCTGGCTGACCCTCGCCTCTCTGCTCGGCTACGCGGTGATCTACACCGGTTTCCTCAAGCGCGCGACGCCGCAGAACATCGTCATCGGCGGCCTCGCCGGCGCCGCCCCGCCACTGCTTGGCTGGACCGCCGCCACCGGTCATGTCAGCGCCGAACCGTTGCTGCTGGTGCTGATCATCTTCGCCTGGACCCCGCCGCACTTCTGGGCGCTGGCAATCCATCGTAAAGAGGAATACGCCAAGGCCGACATCCCGATGCTGCCGGTGACCCACGGCGAGCATTACACCAAAGTGCACATTCTGCTCTACACCTTTGCGCTGCTGGCGGTGAGTCTGCTGCCGTACGTGATCCACATGAGCGGCGTGCTGTATCTGCTGTGCGCCCTCGCGCTGGGCGCAAGGTTTCTGCAATGGGCCGTGGTGCTGTACCGTGGCACTCGGCCGCACGCGGCGATCAACACCTTCAAGTACTCTATTTATTACTTGTTCCTGTTGTTCATCGCCCTGCTCGTAGACCACTACTTACTGTTGAACTTATGACTCGAACCCAGAAAACCGTCTTCATCCTCGTCGCCGTGATCGCGCTGATCCTGGGACTTACCGTCAACAAAGTGCTGAGTGGCAAGGGCCAGGGCGACCCCACTGCGCTGATCGATGCCGGCATCATCCTGCTGCCGCAGAGCCGCACCTTGCCGGGCGTGACCATGACCAATCAGGATGGCCAACCGGTCGCCATCGACGAGTTGAAAGGCAAGTGGAGCCTGCTGTTCTTCGGCTACACCTTCTGCCCGGACATCTGCCCGACCACCCTCGCCCAACTGCGCCAGATCAAGAGCGAGTTGCCCAAAGACGCTGTGGACAAGTTGCAGATCGTACTGGTCAGCGTTGACCCGAACCGCGATAACCCGCAGCAGTTGAAGCAGTACCTGGGCTACTTCGATCCGCAGTTCATCGGCCTGACGCCGAAGTCGATCGAAGAGCTGCAGAAGGTCGCCAATGCGGTGAGCATTCCGTTTATTCCGGCCGATACCAGCAAGCCCAACTACACCGTGGATCACAGCGGCAACCTGGCGGTGATCGGGCCGGACGGGACGCAGCGCGGGTTTATTCGGGCGCCGTTGAACAACGCCAAACTGGTCGCGCAGTTGCCGGTGATGCTCAACCGCAAATAAACGCTGGAGAGCGAAAAACCCCTCACCCTAACCCTCTCCCGGAGGGAGAGGGAACTGACCGAGGTGTTTGTTCGAGTTGCGCCGACCTGCAATTGTGAGTCGAACTCAGGCTCGAAGAGCTTGAAGATCGGCCCCCTCTCCCTCTGGGCGGTCCGACGTTTCGGGAGGGCTGGGGTGAGGGGAAGCTTCACAGCAGGTCCAAAGCCAGACACAAAAAAGGGGACGCTCATAGCGTCCCCTTTTTCGTTGCAGCAATCTAAATCAGAACGCCGGCAATACCGCGCCTTTGTACTTCTCGGTAATGAACTTCTTCACTTCCGGGCTGTGCAGGGCAGCCGCCAGTTTCTGCATCGCGTCGCTGTCTTTGTTGTCCGCACGGGACACCAGGATGTTCACGTAAGGCGAGTCGTTGCCTTCGATCACCAGCGCATCCTTGGATGGATCGAGCTTGGCTTCCAGCGCGTAGTTGGTGTTGATCAGCGCCAGATCGACCTGGGTCAGCACGCGCGGGATGGTCGCGGCTTCCAGTTCACGGATCTTCAGGTCTTTCGGGTTCTCGGCGATGTCTTTGACAGTCGACAGAATGTTCTTCGAATCCTTCAGCTTGATCACGCCCGCCTTGTCCAGCAGCAACAGCGCACGGCCGCCGTTGGTGGCGTCGTTCGGGATTACCACGTTGGCGCCGCTTGGCAGTTCATCGAGCTTCTTGTACTTGTTCGAGTACGCACCCAATGGCTCCAGGTGCACGCCGGTCACAGCGACCAGGCTGGTGCCCTTGGCCTTGTTGAACTCGTCGAGGTACGGCTGGTGCTGGAAGAAGTTAGCGTCCAGACGCTTTTCGGCGACCTGTACGTTGGGCTGAATGTAGTCGGTGAACACCTTGACCTTCAGCTCCACGCCTTCTTTGGCCAGCGCCGGTTTCACGAACTCGAGGATTTCCGCGTGCGGCACCGGGGTGGCGGCAACGGTCAGGGTTTCTGCAGCGTGGGCCGAAAAAGCGGCTACGGCAGCGAAAGCAGCGATCAGTTTTTTCATTCAGCTAACTCCTTTTCAAAGCGCCCGTGTGGCGCCTGCCAGCGAATGGCCGGCTCATCTCTTGATTTACAAAAACCGGTTATTTGCGCGAAAAATGCACGACCAGTCGATCACCGACCATTTGCAGCACTTGCACCAGAATCAGCAGCAACACGACGGTGACGATCATCACGTCAGTCTGGAAACGCTGGTAGCCGAAACGGATCGCCAGGTCACCCAGACCACCAGCACCGACCACACCGGCCATCGCCGTGTAGGACACCAGTGTAATCGCCGTCACCGTAATCGCCGCGAAAATGCCCGGACGGGCCTCTGGCAGCAAGGCGTTCATGATGATCTGCCGGGTGGTCGCGCCCATCGACTGGGTGGCTTCGATGATGCCGCGATCGACTTCACGCAGTGCGGTTTCCACCAGACGCGCGAAGAACGGGGTCGCCCCCACCACCAACGGCGGAATCGCCCCGGCCACGCCCAGCGAGGTGCCGGTGATCATCACGGTGAACGGGATCATCACGATCAACAGAATGATGAACGGCAGCGAGCGCAGGATGTTCACCGCCAGCGACATGATCGCGTAGACCACCCGGTTTTCCAGCAACTGCCGCGGGCTGCAGAGAAACAGCAGCACACCCAGCGGCAGGCCGAGCAGAACGGTGAACAACAGCGAACCACCGAGCATCATCATGGTGTCGTTGGTGGCCAGGCCGATTTCCAGCCAGTCGATGTTCTGGAAGAACAGCTTGATGGCTTCAACTGCGGCGTCGTAATTCTTGATTGCAGCGTCGTACATTTCCATTAACGCAGCACCTCCATGTGAACGTCAGCGGCGGCGAAACGGGCGAAGGCCGCTTCCATGTCGCCACCGGTGACGGCGAGGGTCAATTGCCCGTAAGGAATGTCTTTGATGCGGTCGATGCGACCGGCGAGGATGCTGTAGTCGACCCCGGTTTCCCGGGCGACGGTACCGAGCAACGGCGCGTAAGTCGCTTCGCCCTGGAAGGTCAGGCGGACGATACGGCCCGGCACGTGAGCGAAGTCATCACGCTGCTCGTTTTCGTCGATCTGCTCGCTTTCCTGCACAAAACGCTTGGTGGTCGGGTGCTGCGGATGCAGGAACACATCGGCCACCGAGCCTTGCTCGACGATCACGCCAGCGTCCATTACCGCCACTTGGTCGCAGACGCGACGGATCACGTCCATCTCATGAGTGATCAGGACGATGGTCAGTTTCAGTTCGCGGTTGATCTCGGCCAGCAGTTGCAGGACCGACGCGGTGGTCTGCGGGTCAAGGGCGCTGGTGGCCTCGTCGCACAGCAGAATCTTCGGTTTGGTCGCCAGGGCGCGGGCGATGCCGACGCGCTGTTTCTGGCCGCCGGACAATTGCGCCGGGTACTTCTTGGCGTGATCGGACAGGCCGACCCGCGCCAGCAACTCGGCGACGCGCTGATTGATCTCGCTGGTCGACAGTTCGCCGGCCAGGGTCAGCGGCAGCGCGACGTTGTCGGCCACGGTCTTGGAGGCGAGCAGGTTGAAGTGCTGGAAGATCATCCCGACTTGCTGGCGGAAACGGCGCAGGCCGTTGGCGTCCAGCGCGGTGACTTCTTCGCCGTCGACGAAAATCTTGCCGCCGCTGGAGTCTTCCAGGCGATTGATCAGACGCAGCAGGGTACTTTTTCCCGCACCGGAATGGCCGATCAGGCCGAACACCTGACCGTTTTCAATCGCAAGACTGGTCGGGTGCAGGGCGGGAATGTCCTTACCGGCGACGCGGTAAGTTTTGTGGACGTTTTGAAACTCGATCACGTAGCGAACCTTGTGGGGCGCGTTAGAAAAGGATCAGCGGTTAGCCGGGCGCGCATTTTAGCCTGTCCGTATAGAGGTTCTTAGCATTTATTTCGCAATTAACCTTCGATTTGGCAATAACAAGATCAAAGGTCATAAAAAAGGAACGCCCAAAACCCTTGTCAGTCATTAGGTAAGCGACTTGAAAACCCTGGGTACCGTGCCCGGGAACCACTCAAGAGTCCCCGCCCTTATCGGGGTCAATCGAGGAGTTTACGTCTGATGAGCAGCAAGAAACCTACGACCGACAAAAGCCAGATGGCCGGAACCGATACCAAGGATCGCGCCAACACCAACGCCAAACTCGACAGCCTGGAGACCTTTCGTTCCGACGCCACCGGCCAGGCCCTGCGCACCAACCAGGGGGTGAAGGTCGCCGACAACCAGAACACCCTGAAGGCCGGCCCGCGCGGGCCGTCGCTGCTGGAAGACTTCATCATGCGTGAGAAAATCACGCACTTTGACCATGAGCGAATCCCGGAGCGTATCGTCCACGCCCGCGGTACCGGCGCGCATGGTTTCTTTCAGGCCTACGAGAACCATTCGACACTGACCAAGGCCGGTTTCCTGCAGGATCCGGGGAAAAAGACCCCGGTGTTCGTGCGTTTTTCCACCGTACAGGGGCCACGCGGCTCCGGCGATACCGTGCGTGACGTGCGTGGTTTCGCGGTGAAGTTCTTCACCGACGAAGGCAACTTCGACCTGGTCGGCAACAACATGCCGGTGTTTTTCATTCAGGACGCAATCAAGTTCCCCGACTTCGTCCACGCGGTGAAACCCGAGCCGCACAATGAAATCCCCACCGGTGGCTCGGCTCACGACACGTTCTGGGACTTCGTATCCCTGGTGCCGGAATCGGCGCACATGGTCATCTGGGCGATGTCCGACCGGGCGATCCCGAAAAGCCTGCGCAGCATGCAGGGCTTTGGCGTGCACACCTTCCGCCTGGTCAACGCCGAGGGCAAATCGCGCTTCGTCAAATTCCACTGGCGCCCTACCGCCGGCACCTGCTCACTGGTGTGGGACGAGGCGCAGAAACTCGCCGGTAAAGACACCGACTACCACCGTCGCGACCTCTGGGAAGCCATCGAGATGGGCGATTACCCGGAATGGGAGCTGGGTGTGCAGATCATCGAGGAGGAAAACGAGCACGACTTTGATTTCGACATCCTCGACCCGACCAAACTGATCCCCGAAGAAATCGTGCCGATCACCCCGCTGGGCAAGATGACCCTCAACCGTAACCCGGACAACTTCTTTGCCGAGACCGAGCAGGTCGCGTTTTGCCCAGGCCACATCGTGCCCGGCATCGACTTCTCCAACGATCCGCTGCTGCAAGGTCGACTGTTTTCCTACACCGACACGCAAATCAGCCGACTCGGCGGGCCGAATTTTCATGAGCTGCCGATCAACCGCCCGGTGGCACCGTTCCACAACGGTCAGCGCGACGCGCAGCACCGCACGGTGATCGACAAGGGTCGTGCATCCTACGAACCAAACTCGATTGATGGCGGCTGGCCGAAAGAAACCCCGCCGGCGGCGCAGGACGGTGGCTTCGAGAGCTACCCGGAACGCATCGACGCGAACAAGATCCGCCAGCGCAGCGAATCGTTCAGCGACCACTTCTCCCAGGCGCGGCTGTTCTTCAACAGCATGAGTGAGCACGAGAAGGAACACATCATCGCCGCCTACAGCTTCGAACTGGGCAAGGTCGAGCGGGAGTTCATCCGCGCGCGGCAAGTGAACGAGATTCTCGCCAACATCGACCTGGAACTGGCTAAACGCGTCGCGGCCAATCTGGGCCTGCCGGCGCCGGGCAAAGGCACGGTCGAAGTGCGCAAAACTTCGTTCGATCATTCGCCGGCGCTGAGCCAGGCCAATCTGCTGCCAGAAAACATCAAGACCCGCAAAGTGGCGATTCTTGCCGCCAACGGCGTCGATGGTGCGGCGATTGATGCGATGAAGAAGGCCTTGGCGGCTGAAGGTGCACACGCCAAATTGCTCGGTCCGACCTCGGCCCCGGTGAAGACTGCCGACGGCAAAACCCTGGCGGTGGATGCATCAATGGAAGGCATGCCTTCGGTGATCTTCGATGCGGTGTTCGTGCCGGGTGGCGCGGCGTCAATCAAGGCGTTGAGCGGCGATGGCGTGGCGTTGCATTACCTGCTGGAGGCGTACAAGCATCTGAAGGCGATTGCGCTGCACGGCGAGGCCGAACAGTTGCAGGATCTGCTGAAGCTGGAAGCGGATGCAGGGTTGCTGCAGGGCAAGGATGTGAAAGCGTTGACCCAACCGTTCTTTGCCGCGATCGGGCAGCATCGGGTTTGGGCGCGGGAGCCTAAGGCGAAGGCCATTCCGGCTTAAAAGCTTCGTTGGCTGAAAGGACGCTTTCGCGAGCAAGCTCGCTCCCACAAGGGATCTCTGGTGAACACAGATTTTGTGTCAGGCCCAAGATCAAATGTGGGAGCGAGCTTGCTCGCGAAGCTTTTAAGGTTTACGCGGACTCAAGACCATCTGCGCCGGTACTGTGCGCAGAGTTTGCTTCACAATCTTCAGATCAAAATCCGGGTTCAACTTCTTCACCCGCTTGGTCAGCAGAGTCGCCAGCCACGGATAGTCATCGGTACGCGGCGCCTGAATGCTCACCGCACACTCGTAATTCACCACATCGGCGGCGATCGCATCCAGTTGCCGGCGAAGTTTGCGGCTATCGGTGATGTTCAGCGCCACCGTGGTGCTCTCGGCGGTCGGGTCGATCACCTTGGCTTTCGGTTTGGCTTCGGCAGCCAGCAGTGCGGCTTCAGCTTTTTCCAGCTCGGCTTTGCGGGCTTCGGTGATGGCGCCGTTGACGCCACCGGTCAGCGCCGGAGCCTTGGGCATCAGGGCGCGGGCACGGCTCAGCGCAGTGGCAGCGGCATTCACGTCGCCTTTCTGCAACACGATCTGACTACGGCGCAGATAGGCTTCGGCCAACTGCCGCTGGTATTGCTCAAGGGACTGATCGTTGGGGCTCTGTGCCTGCAAGGCGGCCAATTGGTCTTCGGCGGTGGCCAGTTCGCTGCTGGCCAGGCTTTGCTCCAGCTGTGCGATGGCCGTGGCCCGCGCGTCGGGGACTTCAGCCACCGGCGGCGTGCTTTGGCAGGCGCCCAGCAGCACGGAAAATGCGACAAGGAGCAGATAACGGGAGGCGAACGGCTTCATTCCTGCGACTCTCTAATTGCGCAAAAAGCGAGCAAGTCTACACCCCTCGACGGGGCAGAACAAAACTCAGCAGAAACAGTGCGGCCGCCGTCACAACGATTGACGGCCCGGCCGGGGTGTCCTTGAACCACGACAGTGCCAGCCCGCCACACACGGCGAGCATGCCCAGCAGGCTCGCGCCCAGCGCCATCTGCTCCGGTGAGCGGGCGTGACGTTGTGCCGCAGCGGCCGGGATGATCAGCAGCGAGGTGATCAGCAACACCCCGACGATTTTCATCGCCACCGCAATCACTACTGCGATCAACAGCATCAACGCCATACGCAGGCCCGCCACCGGCAGGCCTTCGACTTTGGCCAATTCTTCATGCACGGTGATCGCCAGCAATGGCCGCCACAGCGTCACCAGCAACACCAGCACCGCCGCGCTGCCGCCGAGGATCCACGCCAGATCGGTCGGACTGATCGCCAGCAGGTCACCGAACAGATAGGCCATCAGGTCGATCCGCACTTCATGCATGAAGCTTAGTACCACCAGGCCGAGAGAGAGCGTACTCGGCGCGAGAATTCCCAACAGCGTGTCGGACGCCAGCGGCTGGCGCTGTTGCAAGGTCACCAGCAAAACCGCCAACAACAGGCAACCGACCGTCACCGCCACCGCCGGGCTGACATCCAGAAGAAAGCCGAGCGCCACACCGAGCAGTGCGGCGTGGGACAAGGTGTCGCCGAAATACGCCATGCGCCGCCAGACCACGAACGAGCCAAGCGGACCCGCGACCAGCGCCAGCGCCAGACCTGCAAGCAGGGCATACAACAGAAAATCAGCCATGCTTGCAGTGGTCTCCGTGAACGTGGGTATGGCCCGCATCGGGCGCCTTGACCACCGAACCGTGCAGGTCGTGGGCGTGGTCGTGATGGTGGTGATAGATCGCCAGGCTCGGCGCATTCTTGCCGAACAGCTCGACGAACGCCGGATCGCCGCTGACCTGCTCGGGATGCCCGGAGCAGCAGACATGACGGTTAAGGCAGACCACCTGGTCGGTGGTGCTCATGACCAGATGCAAATCGTGGGACACCATCAATACGCCGCAGCCGTGACGGTCGCGCAGCCGGGTAATCAGGCTGTACAGCTCGGCTTGGCCGGCAACATCGACGCCTTGCACCGGCTCATCGAGCACCAGCAACTCCGGCTCGCGCAGCAGCGCCCGAGCCAACAGCACGCGCTGCATTTCACCGCCGGAGACGCTTTGCACCGGACTGTCGATGACGTGTTCGGCACCGACTTCCTTGAGCGCCGCCAATGCACGCGGACGGTCTACGCCGGGCACCAGGCGCAGGAAGCGCAGCACCGAGAGCGGCAAGGTCGGATCGACGTGCAGTTTCTGCGGCATGTAGCCAACGCGCAGTTTCGGCTTGCGCCAGACGCTGCCACTGTCCGGTTTCAGCAGGCCGAGCACGGCGCGCACCAGGGTGGTCTTGCCTGCACCGTTGGGGCCGATCAGGGTGACGATCTGCCCCGGTTCGACGCTCAGTTCGATATTGTCCAGCACCGTCTGCCCGGCAAACGTGACGGCGACGTGCTGAAGACGGATCAACGGGTTGCTCATCAAGCCCCCTGGCAACCGGAGCACAGGCCGACCACTTCGACGGTCTGGGTTTCGACGATGAAACCGACATCCCTGGCGCTGTTGATGATCGCGTCGCTGATCACTTTTTGTTCAAGCTCGATCGCCGCGTGGCAGTCGCGGCAGATCAGGAACTGGCCCTGATGCGCGTGCTCGGGATGCACGCAACCGACGAAGGCGTTAAGCGAAGAGATACGGTGCACCAGGCCGTTTTCCAAAAGGAAATCCAGCGCGCGGTACACGGTCGGCGGTGCGGCGCGACGACCGTCCTGCTCGCTCAACACCGCGAGAATGTCGTAGGCGCCCAGCGGCTTGTGGCTCTGCCAGACCAGTTCCAGCACCCGCCGGCGCAATGCAGTCAGGCGCAGGCCTTTCTGGGCGCACAAGGCATCGGCCTCGGTCAGTGCGCTGTGCACGCAATGAGAGTGGTCGTGGGGACGGCTGGCAATCGGTGTAATAGGCATGGGCGGCGACGAGTTTTGATAGAGACGTTATTATGTTACCCGTTCTCGCCTCCTTGAGTGGTCATCGTGTCCCGACTTTTTTCTGTTTTTGTGGCGTTTGTCGCCAGTTTTCTGCTGATCGGTTCGGCTCAGGCCGAGGTCAAGGTCCTCACCAGCATCAAACCGTTGCAACTGATTGCTGCGGCAGTGCAGGACGGTGTGGCCATCCCGGAGGTGCTGCTGCCGCCGGGTGCTTCGCCGCATAACTACGCGCTGCGCCCGTCCGACGTGCGCAAGGTGCAATCAGTCGATCTGCTGTACTGGATCGGCCCGGACATGGAAGGTTTCCTGCCACGTGTACTGAACGGGCGGACCCTGCCGAGCGTAGCGGTGCAAGACCTGCCGGGCATGAAACTGCGTCGTTTCGCCGAGGACAGCCACTCCCACGCCGAAGACGCCGACGAGCATGATCACGATCACCGCCCGGGCACGCTGGACGCGCATTTGTGGTTAGCGCCGGTCAACGCGCGGGTCATTGCCGAGAAAATGGCCGCTGACTTGAGCGCTGCCGATCCGGCCAACGCCGAACGCTATCAGAGCAACGCCAAGGCGTTTGATGAGCGTCTGGATGCATTGGATCAGCGTTTGAAGAAGCGTCTGGCCAGCGTTGAAGGCAAGCCGTACTTCGTCTTTCACGAGGCGTTTGATTACTTTGAAGAGGCTTATGGCCTGAAGCATGCCGGTGTGTTCAGCGTAGCCGCCGAAGTGCAGCCCGGTGCGCAGCATGTTGCGGCGATGCGCAAGCGCTTGCAGGAAGTGGGCAAGACTTGTGTGTTCAGTGAGCCGCCATTGCGTCCGCGTCTGGCCGAGACTTTGGTGGCCGGCCTGCCAGTGAAACTTGCTGAGCTGGATGCGCTGGGCGGATACACCCCGGCGACGGCTCAGGGCTATGAGCAAGTGCTGGAGAAGCTGGGCAATGATCTGGCAGGGTGCCTGGAATCGCTGTAACCCCGGCATCGGTATTGCCACCATTCGCGAGCAGGCTCGCTCCCACAGGATCGCCGAAACCCTGTGGGAGCGAGCCTGCTCGCGAAGCTTTTAAAGGGCAAAAGGCAACGGTGTATTGACCTGCTGCCGCTGCGCCAAACGCTGCTCGAACTCCTTGGGATCGTGAATCAGCACGTCCTGCCCGGCAAACTGCTCCGCCGCGATCAATCGCGACAGCCAGAACCGCACACACGCCACGCGCAGCAGGGTCGGCCACAACTCAGCTTCCGCCGCCGTGAATGGTCGCAACGCGGCATAAGCGCCAAGAAATGCCCGAGCTCGCGGGCCATCGATCAGGCCGTCCTCGTCCGAACACCAGTCATTCAAGGCAATCGCCACGTCGTACAGCATGGGCCCCGAGCAGGCGTTGTAGAAGTCGATCAGCCCGGTCAGGTGCGTGCCTTCGAACATCGCGTTATCGCGGAACAGGTCGGCGTGAATATTCGCCCGAGGCAAGGCGAGAATCCGCTCTTTCTGCACGGTGATTTCATCCAGCGCCTTGTGCAGTAGCGCACGCGGCGCATCGCTCAGGTGCGAGAGAAATTCGGTGCCCTCCTCCAGCATCCAGTCCAGGCCACGATCGGTCTTGCGCTTGATCATGCGCTCGCCCTGGGTCGCCAGGTGCAGATGTGCCTGCAACTCGCCGACTTGCGCGCAATGCTGCGCGTTGGCGACCTTGATGTGCTTGCCCGACAGACGTGGCTGCAACAGCGCCGGCTTGCCCTTCAGCTCACGCAGCGCCACGCCGTCGGTGGTGCGCAGTGCGTAAGGCACCGGCAGATCGGCCTCGTGCAGGACGTCGAGCAAGTCGATGAAGAACGGCATTTCCTGCACCGGGCCACGCTCGACCAGGGTCAGGACGAACTCGCCCTGCTCCAGGCTGATAAAGAAATTGGTGTTTTCACTGCCGGCGGCAATCCCCTGGAAATCAAGCAGACGGCCAAGCCCGTAAGGGGCGAGAAAGGTTTCCAGCTCGGGCCGAGCCAGGGGGGTGAACACAGACATGGTTAAAAACTGCTCAGTTCGGGCGCCGCCAGCACAGCGGCGCCGATTAAAGTTAAGAGACTACTTCCATTCGAAAATCTTCCACGACGGAATCAGCATATCCGGCTGATCCGAGCGGATGAAGTTTGCATCGGTACCGTCCGCACGCACCAGAAAATAGGGCGGGAATCCTTTCTTGGTGACCTTGATCGCATACAGGAAACCGTTCTGACGGTACTCCTGGATGGTCTTGTCACCCTCGGTACGGATGGTGACTTCCGGGTCCGCTGACGGCGCATCATCCGCCGCGATCGCAACCAGCGGTGAGACAGCAATCAAACTGACCAGCAGCAAGCGATTTAACGTACGCATGATAACCTTGTCCCTTTGTCGTCAACGGTCCCGCTATTCTAGCGCCGGGCCCGCCGAAAAGGTTGATTCTGCTCATGAGCCAAGCCCCCCTCGTCCTGGTGGACGGTTCGTCTTACCTGTACCGTGCTTTCCACGCACTGCCACCGCTGACCACCTCCAAAGGCCTGCCGACCGGCGCGGTCAAAGGTGTGCTGAACATGCTCAAGAGTCTGCGCAAGCAGTACCCGGACAGCCCGTTCGCCGTGGTCTTCGACGCCAAGGGCGGGACGTTTCGCGATGAGATGTACGCCGAATACAAAGCCAACCGCCCAAGCATGCCCGACGACATGCGCGTGCAGATCGAGCCGCTGCACCAGAGCGTGATCGCCCTCGGCTTCCCGCTGCTGTGCGTGGAAGGCGTCGAGGCTGACGACGTGATCGGCACCCTCGCCCGCAGCAGTGCGGCGGCGGATCGCCCGGTGATCATCTCCACCGGCGACAAGGACATGGCGCAACTGGTCGACGGCCACATTACCTTGGTCAACACCATGTCCGGTAGCTCGATGGACGTAGAGGGCGTGAAGGAGAAATTCGGCGTCGCTCCGGAGCAGATCATCGATTATCTGGCACTGATGGGCGATTCTTCCGACAACATCCCCGGCGTTCCCGGCATCGGCCCGAAGACTGCGTCCGGCCTGCTGGTGGGCGTCAACGGCGGCCTGACCGAGCTCTACGCAAACCTCGACATCGTCCCGACCCTGCCGATTCGCGGGGCCAAGACCCTGCCGGCCAAGCTCGAAGAGCACAAGGAGATGGCGTTTCTCTCCTATCAACTGGCGACCATCAAGGTCGATGTGCCGCTGGACGTTGAACTCGATGATTTGCAGATGGGCGCCGAAGACCCGGCCAAGCTCTACGAGCTGTACTCGCTGCTGGAATTCAAAAGCTGGATCAATGATCTGGATCGCGACGCCAAGCGTCAGGAACTGAGCGCTGCTGCCGAGCCTGCACCGGCTGGCGATCTGTTCAGCGCGCCAGCGGAAGAAGCGCCTGTCGCTCCCGTCGAAGCTGCCTACGAAACCATCCTCGATCAGGCGCGTTTCGACGTCTGGCTGGAAAAACTGAACAACGCCAGGCTGTTCGCCTTCGACACCGAAACCACCGGCATCGACGCGCAACAGGCGCAACTGGTCGGCCTGTCGTTCGCCGTGCAGGCCAACGAAGCGGCGTACATCCCGCTGACCCACTCCTACATCGGTGTACCGGAGCAACTGGATCGCGACACCGTGCTGCGCGCGCTCAAGCCGATTCTGGAAGACCCGAACAAGCTCAAGGTCGGCCAACACGCCAAGTTCGACATGAACATCCTGGCCAACTGCGCCATCGGCGGCGATCAGAGCCAGGGCATCCACGTGCGCGGGATTGCCTTCGACACCATGCTTGAGTCCTACGTGCTCAACTCCACCGCCACCCGCCACGACATGGACAGCCTTGCGCAGAAGTACCTGGACCACACCACCGTGAGCTTCCAGGACATCGCCGGCAAAGGCGCCAAGCAACTGACCTTCGACCAGATCGCCCTGGAACAGGCCGGGCCGTATGCCGCCGAAGACGCCGACATCACCTTGCGGCTGCACCAGACCCTGTTCGAAAAACTCAGCGCGATCCCGAGCCTGGCCAGCGTGCTGACCGACATCGAGATGCCACTGGTGCCAGTGCTGGCGCGCATCGAACGCCAGGGCGCGTTTGTCGACGCCGAGCTGCTCGGTATCCAGAGCATCGAACTGGGCAACAAGATGGTCGCGCTGGAGCGCGAAGCGTTCGAGATCGCCGGCGAAGAATTCAACCTCGGCTCGCCGAAGCAGCTGGGCGTGATCCTTTACGAAAAACTCGGCCTGCCGGTGCTGAAAAAAACCGCCAAGGGCCAGCCGTCCACCGCCGAGGAAGTACTGGCGAAACTTGCCGAGGACGATCACCGCTTGCCGAAGGTGCTGATGGAGCACCGCTCGATGAGCAAGCTGAAAAGCACCTACACCGATCGTCTGCCGGAGCAGATCAACCCGCGCACCGGGCGCATCCACACCTCGTACCATCAGGCCGTGGCTTCCACCGGCCGCTTGTCCTCCAGCGATCCGAACCTGCAGAACATTCCGGTGCGTACCGCAGAAGGCCGGCGCATCCGCCAGGCTTTCGTGGCGCCAAAAGGATACAAACTGCTGGCGGCGGACTACTCGCAGATCGAACTGCGGATCATGGCGCACCTGTCCAAAGACGAAGGCCTGATGAACGCCTTCCGCAACAACCTCGACGTGCACACCGCTACCGCTGCCGAAGTGTTCAAGGTCGAACTCAATGAAGTGACCTCCGACCAGCGCCGTGGCGCCAAGGCGATCAACTTCGGTTTGATCTATGGCATGGGCGCGCAGAAGCTCGGCAAGGACATTGGCGTCGACACCAAGACCGCCAAGGCCTACATCGACACCTACTTTGCGCGCTATCCCGGCGTTCGCGAGTACATGGATCGCACCCGCGCCCAGGCCGCGGATCAGGGGTATGTCGAGACGTTCTTCGGTCGTCGGCTGTACCTGCCGGAGATCAACTCGAACAAGCCGCAGGAACGCGCAGCCGCCGAACGCACGGCGATCAACGCGCCGATGCAGGGCACGGCCGCCGACATCATCAAGAAAGCCATGGTCGCGGTGGATAACTGGCTGGCGACGTCCGGACTGGACGCGAAGGTCATCCTGCAAGTGCACGACGAACTGGTGCTGGAGGTGCGTGAGGATCTGGTCGAGCAGGTCAGCGCGGAGATTCGCGTGCACATGAGCGAGGCGGCGAAACTGGATGTGCCGCTGCTGGTCGAAGTGGGTGTGGGCAACAATTGGGATGAGGCTCACTAAGCCATTTACCGACGGTTTGCCGCGACACGACGTGGCGGCAAACCCGGCAAGTCCTGCTTATTTCGAAAAGCACTTGGGATTATTCCAAAGCTTTTCAAAAAAAATCTGAACTAATCTTGCAGCACACTACTCAGAGTTACTGAATGGCTGGTGAAGCCCTTCGATGCTCCTATGTTGTGTTAAGTGTTGGCAGATATCTGAACCCCGCCCTAGCGGTTCGGAACTTAAACCCCGGAATTTCTCCCTCCCCAATGAAATCCGGGGCTTTTTTTGCCCGAAAATCGGCTGCGGCACGCGCAGGCACCACAGCCAATTTTCCAATCCCTGTTTACTCAGCCGCCTCGGCGCCTTTGTCTGCCAATTCCATCCAGCCCGCCAGAACAGTGTAGGCCTCTTCCAGGCCCATGCGTTTTGGCGCCGAGAACAGCTGGATCGTCACCAGATCGCCCCAACCCTTGCGAATTTCCGACTGCACCTTGAGCAGGGTGTTCTTGGCTGCGCCGTAGGTCAGCTTGTCGGCCTTGGTCAGCAGAATGTGCATCGGCATGCCGGCGGCAACGGCCCAATCGAGCATCAGCAGGTCGAAGTCGGTCATTGGATGACGGATGTCCATCATCAGAATCAAACCTTTCAAACTCTCCCGGCCACCGAGATAAGCCTCGAGGTGACGCTGCCAGTGTTGCTTGAGCGGGATCGGTACTTTTGCATAACCGTAGCCCGGCAGGTCGACCAGACGCCGATCATCGTCTAGCTTGAAGAAGTTCAACAGCTGTGTGCGCCCCGGGGTTTTCGAGGTGCGCGCCAGGCTGGCGTGAGTCAAAGTGTTCAGGGCGCTGGATTTGCCGGCGTTGGAGCGACCGGCGAAAGCCACTTCAAAGCCTTCGTCGTCCGGGCACTGGTCGACTTTGGCGGCACTGAGCATGAACGTGGACTGTTGGCACAGGCCGAGGATGGGATTCTTGAGTTGCATGGGATTTCCGATGTGGGCGGCGCCGGGATTGGGCGCGGAACGCGGTGTCGCTTCCGTTTCAGTGACGCCAGTATATAATGCCGCAGATTTTGTGTGTGCTTTGTCCCAGCGAAGGATGAAGTTCACGAGAGCGACAGACCTTGATTGCGCATTAGAACGCAGAACGCTCTCAACCCTGAAAAGGTCGTTTTATGACGAAATGGCTGCTGGCTGCCGGAGTCTTGATGCCGCTTTACAGCGCACAGGCTACACAGGATCCGGAAGCAGTGTACAACCGTGTTTGTGGTGCCTGTCATTCCGGCCAACTACCCATGGCGCCCGCAAGAGGCGATCAGGATGCTTGGACGCCGAGGTTGGCGAAAGGTATGGGGACGCTGGTGCAACACGTGACCCAGGGTTTCAAGGCGATGCCGCCGCGTGGTTTGTGCATGGACTGCAGTGCCGAGGATTACCAGGCCATCATCCTCTGGATGAGCGAGAGTAAACCCGGTCCATAACTCTTAACCCTTAGCCGTAGTTGGATTAGCTGATGAACAAATTGATCGTGAGTCTGCTGTTGACCGTGGGAATCTCCGGTATGGCCCATGCTGCGGGCGATGCCGCAGCAGGACAGGCGAAAGCCGCCGTATGTGGAGCCTGCCATGGCCCGGACGGGAACAGCATGGCGCCAAACTTTCCGAAACTGGCCGGCCAGGGTGAACGCTACCTGACCAAACAACTGCACGACATCAAGTCGGGCAAGCGTCAGGTTCTGGAAATGACCGGCCTGCTGACCAACCTGAACGACCAGGACCTGGCCGACATCGCGGCCTACTTCGCCAGCCAGAAAGGCAGCGTCGGCGCCGCCGATCCGAAGATCGTCGCGCGCGGTGAAGCCCTGTTCCGTGGCGGCAACCTGGAAAAAGGCCTGCCAGCCTGCACCGGCTGCCACTCGCCGAACGGCACCGGCAACGCGGCCGCCGGCTTCCCGCACCTGGGTGGCCAGCACGCTCAATACATCGCCAAGCAACTGACCGACTTCCGCAAGGAAGAAGGCGGTCGGGCCAACGACGGCGACGCCATGACCATGCGCACCATCGCCCGCAAACTGAGCGATGAAGACATCGCCGCAGTCGCCAGCTACATTCAGGGCCTGCACTAAGGGCCTCAAATCGAGCGTTGGCCGGGGCGGAGATCTCCTGCAACGTTAACGCTCGATTAATCCGGCGCAGCAAGTATAAAAAGGGTGGCTTTGGCCGCCCTTTTTTGTGGCCGCTGCCGTTACACTACAGAACTCATGCCCGCCAGGATCTGTCTGAAAACAGGTCGCGCGAGGCGACCAAAATTGTCCAGGAGTAAAGCATGCGTAATCTGATCATCAGCGCCGCTCTCGTCGCTGCCAGCCTGTTTGGCGTGACCGCCCAGGCCGCCGAAGCCCCTGCCGCCCCTTACGTGGAACTGGCCAACCCGGTGCCGGTTGCAGAGCCTGGCAAGATCGAAGTGGTCGAGCTGTTCTGGTACGGCTGCCCACACTGCTACGCGTTTGAACCGGTGATCAACCCGTGGGTTGAAAAACTGCCGTCCGACGTCAACTTCGTACGTATTCCAGCCATGTTCGGCGGCCCTTGGGACGCGCACGGCCAGATGTTCCTGACCCTCGAGGCCATGGGTGTCGAGCACAAGGTTCACGCGGCGGTTTTCAATGCCATCCAGAAAGAACACAAGAAACTGACCGACAAGAACGACATGGCTGACTTCCTCGCCACTCAAGGCGTGGACAAGGACAAGTTCCTCGCCACCTTCGACTCGTTCGCCATCAAGGGTCAGATCGTGAAAGCCCGTGAACTGGCCAAGAAATATGAAATCACTGGCGTGCCAACCATGATCGTCAACGGCAAATACCGTTTCGACATCGGCTCTGCCGGCGGCGCCGAACAAGCGCTGAAACTGGCTGATCAACTGGTCGCCAAAGAGCGAGCGGCAACCAAGGCTGCTGCCAACTAAGCGCGGCCATCGCCATGCGCCGCTGGAAGACCGAACGCATCGTTGGCCTGCATGACCCGCAGGTCAACGAGCATCACCTGGCATCCACGGGCCTGCCCGCAGACCAGCGCCTGCGCTTGCTCAGTTTCAACATCCAGGTCGGCATCAGCACCGAGCGTTATCGGCATTACCTGACCCGCAGCTGGCAGCACCTGCTGCCGCACACCGGGCGCTCGGGCAATCTGCAGAAGATCGGTGACCTGCTGGGCGATTTCGACCTGGTCGCCCTGCAGGAAGCCGACGGCGGCAGCCTGCGGTCTGGCTACGTCAATCAGGTCGAACACCTGGCGCACCTCGGCGCCTTCCCCTACTGGTATCAACAACTCAATCGCAACCTCGGCCGACTGGCCCAGCACAGCAATGGCGTGCTCAGTCGACTGAAGCCGTGGGCGATCGAAGACCATCCGCTGCCCGGACCGAAAGGTCGCGGCGCGATCCTGCTGCGTTTCGGCGAAGGCCCGGAAGCGCTGGTGGTGGTGATGATGCACCTGGCCCTCGGCGCGCGGGTGCGCAGCCTGCAACTGGCCTATATTCGTGATCTGATCGGTGGCTACAAACATCAAGTATTGATGGGTGACATGAACACCCATGCCAGCGATCTGCTACAACATTCACCGCTACGCGATCTCGGCCTGCTGGCCCCGCAGCTGGAAGCCACCTTCCCCAGCTGGCGCCCGCAGCGTTGCCTTGATCATATTTTGCTCAGCCCGACCCTGACCCTGGAAAAGGTCGAAGTGCTGGCCCAACCCATTTCCGATCACCTGCCGGTCGCGGTAGAGATTCGTCTGCCGGGTTCGCTCACGGCCGATGCATTGCCCGCGTTGAGTCCTGCCCCTCGCGGAACCCCTGAATGAGCGACGAAGCCCAGCGCTGGAAAGAGAAGTACCTCAAAAGCATCGAACAACAGGACAAACTCGAAAGACGCTGGGCCGCCCGGCTCGACTTGCTGCGTCGCGGTCTGGTGCGCAGCACGCTGGCAGCCGAAGGCACCGACAAAGTCGTTGATCAGTGCATGAAAGAGATGCGCGAAGTGGTCCGCACCGACGACATGGATGCCGGCCTTGCCGCCCTGTTGCCGCGCCTGGAAAAGGCCGTGCTCGATTCCGAGCAGCGCCGGGAAACCCGCATCGATCAGGTCAGCACCGCCCTCACCGCTCTGGTGACCCAATTGCAGTCTTTGCCGTTGCCACGGGAAGTCGCGCAGCCACTGAAGAAATTCGCCAAACAACTGGACAGTCGTGTCGGCCAGGCGCGAGAGATGCCGCTGCTGCTGAGCGAGCTGAGCGGTTTGCAGGGCAAGGCGCTGAGTCAGCTCGAGAACCCGGCCGAGCCCGGGCGCCCGGGATTGTTTCAGCGTCTGTTCGGCAGCCGCGACAGCGAAGAGCCGCCAGCACCAAGCGCAGAAGCCACTGCGCCGGTTCAGACGGCGCCTGCGGTGCAAGTACCCATCACCCCAGAACTCCCACCGGAACCGGTGCAAGCCGAACCCGTTGCAGTCAGTGAGCCGGCAATCAGTGCCCCCGCGCTCGCCGCGCCAATGTCTGCGTCAGAGGCGGACACGCCCGCACCGCAACCCCGGCAGGAGCCCGAAGTGGTTGCCTTTGTGCCGCCCACTGTCGCCGTTGAAGAAGCGCCTGCTGCGGTCAAGGTCGAGCCCGCAGCGTCCGGACCCGAAGTGCTGGTCGCGCCAGTCCCGGCCGCGACGTCGATCACCCCGATCACCTGCAACCCCGACGAACTGATCCATCCTGGCGATCCGGCACCGCTGAGCCTCGACAGCCTGCCCCTGCCCGAGCCCA
The DNA here is from genome assembly GCF_003061205.1 of Pseudomonas sp. HMWF006. Lineage (NCBI taxonomy): Bacteria > Pseudomonadati > Pseudomonadota > Gammaproteobacteria > Pseudomonadales > Pseudomonadaceae > Pseudomonas > Pseudomonas sp. HMWF006. Next base: position 64,049 of record NZ_QAIU01000335.1, on the reverse strand, counting down.
TCGCTCAAGCCCTGGCCGCCATTGACCCGGAACAATCCGAACACGACATTCTCTTCGCCCTGCCGGATTCTCCGGAGCCGTCCTACAGCTCCGTGGCCAGGCACATCGAAGAAACCCTGATCGGTCTGCTCGACGACCTGACCTTGCCCGAACGCCACCGGCCGCAAGCCGAAGCCATGCGCGAGCGGCTCAAACACGGGTTGAACTGGTACGAACTGATCCCGATCCTCGACGATCTGGCCACCTTGATGCTGGCAATCACCGACAGTGGCCAGCACGAATTCGAAGCCTATCTGCAGCAACTCAATGAACGCCTCGAAGCGTTCCAGAGCAACTTGCAGGCGGCCAGCGAAGGGCATGCCGACAACAGCTCCGCAGCGCGGGCCATGGACACGCAGATCCGCGAACAGGTCGACGGCTTGCAGACCAGTGTGCAGGAAGCGGCGGATCTGGATGACCTCAAGCAAGTGCTGGAGAACCATCTCGAAGGCCTGCTTGGCACGATGGATCAGCACCAGAAGCAGCGCGATGCTCGCGAGCAGGAAGTCGCGGCGCGCCTCAAAGGCCTTTCCGAACGCGTGGCGCACATGGAGCAGGAGGCCCAGGGTTTCCGTGAACACCTTGAGGAACAGCGCCAGAAAGCCCTGATCGACCCGCTCACCGGCCTGCCTAACCGCGCAGCCTGGAGCGAACGCCTCGAGCATGAGATCAAGCAGTGGCAGCAACATGGCAACACCTTGAGCCTGGCGATGCTCGACCTCGATCACTTCAAGCGGATCAACGACAACTACGGCCACCTCGCGGGCGACAAAGTGTTGAAGATCATCGCCACGGTGCTGCGCAAGCGCCTGCGTGGCCCCGACTTTATTGCCCGCTTCGGCGGCGAAGAGTTCGTCCTGCTGCTGCCGGCCACGCCGCCAGCGGTCGGCGCCAAGCTGCTGGAAAATCTGCGCGCGGCAATTGAAGCCTGCCCGTTCCACTTCAAGGGCGAGCGGGTAACCATCACGATCTCCATGGGGATGACCACGTTTCGCTCGGGCGAACACAGCGATCTGGTTCTGAAAAGAGCCGATCAGGCGCTATATCGGGCGAAAAACGCCGGGCGCAACCGAGTCGAGCTGGGCTAGGCAAATTGTTCCATATTGTTTAAATCCGCCCGCTGACAGTCGAGAGACAGGGCAGTACGTTACACTGTTGCATTATTGTCTTGTGTGTACTGCCCTCTGCCATGAAATTCTTTGCCCTCATTGCGTCGTTACTGTTTTTGGCCGGCTGTGCCAGTGGCCCGCGCTACGACACCCGCCATTCTTCGGCCAATCACGACAGCCGCATCCAGTTCGTGATCATCCATTACACCTCGACTTCGCTGGAGCGTTCGCTGCAACTGCTGACCCACGGTGAAGTCAGCAGCCATTACCTGATCGGCGACGACAAGGGCGGCACCATCTACAAGCTGATGGATGAAAACCTGCGCGCCTGGCACGCCGGGGAAAGCCAGTGGCAGGGGCGCACCTGGCTCAACTCCAGCTCGATCGGCATCGAAATCGTCAACCCGGGTTTCAAGGACACTCCGACCGGACGCCAGTGGTATCCGTACAGCGAAGCGCAGATTCAGTCGTTGATCGTCCTGCTCAAGGACATCAGCAAGCGCCACGGCATCAGTGCGCAACACATCATCGGCCACAGCGACATCGCCCCCCTGCGCAAGCTCGATCCCGGGCCGCTGTTCCCGTGGAAGCGCCTCGCCGCCGAAGGCTTGGGTAAATGGCCGAATGAGCAAGCGGTGGCGCGCCAGCAAGCGCTGTTCGACAGCCGTGAACTGCCGGGCATTAGCTGGTTCCAGGCGCAGTTGGCGCATCTGGGTTACGACACGCCGCAGACCGGTGAACTGGATGTCGCCACCCGCCATGTCCTCGCGGCATTCCAGATGCACTACCGCCCTTCTCGCTTCGACGGAACGCCCGATGCACAAACGGCTGCGCTGTTGCTGGTGCTGAACCAGACAAAATAATGACGCCCGCCCGACGGTCAGGGCGAAAACGCAATCAGCAGCTATAACTCATTGGTAATTCTTCGGATATTCCATGATGGCTGCTACCCGAGAGACGCTGCGTAGCTGGTTTTATCGCCCCTGGTTTTTGGCGACGATCGCGGCTGTCCTCAGTGCCAGCCTGTTGATCGCCGGCGGAATGTTCGTCGCCATGCATCAGATCAAGCAAAGCGAAAGCCAGGAAATGAATGCCCAGGGCGAACGCTTCCTTGCCCGCCTCGAACAATTGTTCGGCCAGTTGCGCGAAAGCCTTGACGACCTCCAAGCCCAGCCATTACGCAGCTGCGATGACGAAATGATCGCCACGCTGCAACAGGTGACCTTCAATTATCGCTTCGTCTACGAAGCCGCCTACATGGATGCCTCACGCATCTGCTCCAACCGTCCGCGCCAGGAAGGCCTGTCGGTGGTGCGGGCGCCGGACATCAAGGGCCCGACTTACAGCTATTGGCTGAACACCACCACCGAACCCGATGAAAACCGCGCCGCCCTGATGCTCGGGCGCGGTAATTTTCGCGTGGCCACGTCACGCGGACACCTGACCGACATGGTCGATCTGTCGCCCGGCAGCAGCCTGCTGGTGGTGCTCGACCATGGCAACCGGGCGATCCCGGTGCTCGGCGCGGCGCAGGCCTGGCCACCGAGCGAATCGTGGCCACCGAAGAGTCGCGAGGCCTTGCAGGTTACCCAGTCCCGGTTGATCTATCGCATGCCCACCAACAACCCGGAGTATCAACTGGTGTTGATCACGCCGAGAACCGCCATGCACATTCCTGCCATCTGGTGGTGGATGGTGCCGGCCTGCCTGCTGCTGGGCGCGTTCGTGGGGTTCTTCGTGTTTTTACTGGTGCGCCAGCGCCAGTCACTCGACGCCGAACTGCAAGGCGCCATCCGTCGTGGCGAGTTGCAGGTGCTGTACCAACCGATCTTCGACCTCGACAGCCGCAACTGCGTCGGCGCCGAAGCACTGTTGCGCTGGCGCCGTCCGGACGGCACGCTGACCAGCCCGGACCTGTTCATTCCTCTGGCGGAAAACACCGGGCAGATCCGCCAGATGACCGACTTTGTCCTGCAGCGCCTGCTGGAACAATTGGGCCCGATATTGCGGGCCAATCCGCAACTGTATATCTCGGTCAACCTCGCTGCCTGCGACGTGATGGTGCCGCGTATCGGCCAGGTCATGGCGCGGCTGCTGACCCTGCACCGGGTGGCAGCGCGGCAAATAGCTTTTGAAGTGACCGAACGCGGCCTGATTGATGTGGTGGTGGCGCGGGAAAACCTGCAAGCGCTGCGCGCTGTTGGTCATCAGGTGCTGATCGACGATTTCGGTACCGGCTATTGCAGCCTCGCCTACCTGCAAACCCTGCCGGTCGACTGCCTGAAAATCGACAAGGCGTTCATTGATGCGCTCGGTCACGATGCCGCCAGCAGTGGCGTCGCACCGCACATCATTCACATGGCGCAAGCGCTGGATCTGAAGGTGATTGCCGAAGGCATCGAGCTTGAATCGCAAGCGCAATTGCTCAGCAGTGAGGGCGTAAAGTTCGGTCAGGGCTGGCTGTTCGCCCATGCCTTGAGCGCAGTGCAGTTCATCGAACTGATCACCCGCGGACGCCGTCTCGCAGGTCGACGCCTGGACGACGAGGCCTAAACCGCCAGCGCCATGTAAAACTGCGTACCCTGCCCCGGTCTTGAGTAGACGCCCATGCGCCCGCCGTGCAACTGGACAATTTCCTTGCACAGCGCCAGGCCGAGCCCGGCTCCGCCCTTTTTGCGTCCAACCTGCACAAACGGTTCGAAGATTCGCCCTTGCTGACCGTAGGCAATGCCTTCGCCGTTGTCCTCGACGCTGATGATCACCCGCTCGCCATGTCGACGTGCCTGCAAGCGGATCTGACCGTCGCGGGCGGTATGACGCAAGGCGTTGTCGATCAGGTTATCGAGCACGCGGTCGAGCTGCGCCTGATCCGCCTGCAAGCGCGGCAGCGGGCTTTGCACTTCCACATTCAAGGCAATGCCCTTCTGCGCCGCCGACTCGGCGAAACGCAGCTGCGCCTGTTCCAGCAAGTCTTCGATGGAGCACGGCGCCAAAGTCAGCTTCTGCAAACCGTTCTGGTAGCGCGAGAAGTTGAGCAAGTCGTTGATCAACTGCATCAGGCGCTGCATCTCTTCGTTCACGGTATCGAGCAGATCGGCCTCACGCGATTCCGCCGGGAACTTCGCCCGCTCGCGGAACAGGCCGAAGGCCATGTGCATGCCGGTGACCGGCGTGCGCAACTCATGGGAGGCGCGCAAGACGAACTCGCTGCGCACCCGTTCGAAGGCGCGTTGCTCGGTAACGTCGTGCAAGACCATCACCGCACCGAGAATATGCCCCTGGGTGTGGCTGACCGGCGTCAGGCTGTAGGTCAGCAAACGGGATTCGCCATCGACTTCGATACTCAAGTCCTCCGGCGCACGCTCAAGGGTGCCGCCGCGCAGGACCAATTGCAGCTGTGCATCCAGCTCCGGCCGTTCAAGCGCCGAGCCCAGGCCCTGGCCGAGTCGATCATCGTCCCAGCCCAACTGCCGCTGAGCCACCGGGTTGAGGTGTTCCAGATGCCCCTCGCGGTCGATCATCAACAAGCCGTCGTCGATGCTGTCGAGCACCGCCTGCAGACGTTGCTGACCGGCCAGCAGTTCATCGACGTTGGTCGCCTGATGCTCACGCAGCGCTTCGGCCATCAGCCCGAAACGACGGGACAACAGGTTGACCTCCATCGCCGATGAGATTGGCAGGGTCACCTCGTAATTGCCCTGGCCAATGTTATCGGCCGCTTTGGCCAGCACCTCGATGGGCCCCCCTAAACGCCGGGCGATGCCATGCGCAGTGACGAAGCCGATGATCAACACCGCCAGCCCGACCAGCCCAAGCAGACCGGCAATCAGCAACGCCCGATTGCGTGCCTCTTGCTGGACGGCGTTGATGTTGTCGAGGGCCTGCTTGTGCTCGGCAATCAGCCCGTTGCGCAGAATGTTGAAACGCTCTCGGAAGTCGGCGTTGCCGCTCATCGCATTCGAGGGGTCGAGTGACTGCAGAAAATTCAGGTAGTCGGCCTTGGCCTGAGTGAAACCGTATTGCCGGCCATCACCCTCCCGCTCCCGCTCCCGGGCGATCCCCTCATCCAGCAACTGGAAGTAATACTGTTTGGAAGCTTCAAACGCCGCGGGGTCAGGCTTTTCGGCGAGCATGATGATCAGTTGATCGCCCAGCGTCTTGCGCAGCTTGAGGCCCAGATCCAGGGTGACGAAATTGTTGCGCACCAGCGTTTCCTGAGTACCGGCCATCTGCATCACGCTGACCAGCCCGAGCAACAACCCGAGCAGCGCCACGGTGATCAATGCGGAAATGCTCAGGAACAACCGCGTGCGCAACTTCATCGCCAGTTTCATCGTCGGGCGCTCACAGGTTGTACTGCTTGCGCTTGCGATACAGGGTCGAGGCGTCGATACCGAGGGTTTTTGCGGCCTGATCCAGTGTGCCGGCGGTGGCCAGTACCGCACCGATATGCGCCTTTTCCAGCTCATCGAGGCTCAGCGCTGCGCCAACGCGAGGTGCATTGTTGGCCGGTTGTTCGGCCATGCCGAGGTGGCTGATTTCCACACGTTCCTGCGGGCAGATAATGCTGGCGCGCTCAACGACGTTGCGCAGTTCGCGAATATTGCCTGGCCAGCGGTAGCCGAGCAGCGCTTCACGGGCCTCGTCACTGAACCCGCGCGCCGGACGCGCATACTCTTTGACGAAGCGGGCGAGGAAGCGGTCGGCGAGGGTCAGGATGTCCTCGGCGCGCTCGCGCAGCGGCGGCAGATGCAGCGTGATGACGTTCAAGCGGTACAACAGGTCTTCACGGAAGCGACCGTCGCGCACCATGTCCTCGAGGTTGAGGTTGGTCGCGGCCAGAATCCGCACATCGGCGCGACGGGTCACCGGATCGCCGACCCGCTCATATTCCTTGTCCTGAATAAAACGCAGCAGTTTCGGCTGCAAAGTCAGGGGAAAGTCGCCGATCTCGTCGAGAAACAGCGTGCCGCCATCGGCCTGATTGACCCGGCCCAGCGTGCTTTCGCTGGCACCGGTAAAGGCCCCGCGACTGTGGCCGAACAGCTCGCTTTCCATCAATTCGGCAGTCAGCGACGGGCAGTTGATCGTGACGCAGGACTTCTTCTCGCGCTTGCTCCAGCCATGAATTGCCCGAGCCAATTCACCTTTACCGGTGCCTGACTCGCCGAGAATCAGAATGTTGGCGTCGGTGCTCGCTACCTGCCGCGCCGTTTCCAGTACGACTTTCATCGCCGGGCTGTGGGAGTCGAGGCCGTCCTTGGGTTTGCGGATTTCGCCTTCGAGGGCTTCAAGACGCGCCGAGAGCTGGCGCACTTCCAGTTGCTTGGCCGTGGCCAGGCGCAATTGATCGGGACTGCAGGGTTTGACCAGATAGTCGGCAGCGCCGGCCTGGATCGCGTCGACCGCGGTATCCACAGCCGAGTGAGCGGTGACGATCACCACGCGCATCCACGGCGCCTGAATGCGCATCTGCGCCAGTACGTCGAGGCCGTTGTCTTCGCCCAGGCGCAAATCAAGGAAGCACAGGTCGAAAACCTGACGTTGCAGCAATGCCTCGGCCTGGGCCGCGCTGTTGGCCGTGGCCACCGTATAACCTTCGTCTTCGAGGCAATAACGGAAGGTTCGCAGGATGGCGGATTCATCGTCCACCAGCAGAATGCGGCCTTGATGCTCAGTGGCAGATTCCATTTTTCCTACGCTCCATAGTGATTGATCTTGGTTTAGTCCCGGAAAAATCGGGCAAGTTGCATGGTTGATTCTGAACGATGCCAGCCATAGGAGGGTAGCCCTCTCCTGCCGTTACGGCCAATACGTTGATTTCGTTGGTTTTTTAAACAATCACCGGTTTGCAGGACATTCCCTGCGTATCTTTCTGACATCCGTGTCGTGCTCTCAATTCCATAAGAATGAAATCTCCTACGAAATAATCGTGCATTCCGCACGACCTTGGATGACCCATCGTGCAGGATGCGTCGCCAAGGTTTTTCACCATGCATATAACTTATTGATTTTATTGAATATTTCTCAATGAAAAAACTGGCACGCGGGCTGCAATACCTCATTCAGCCCGGGCAGAAACCAACTGCCCCAACCCAATAAGTGTGAGGAACCCAGGATGACTCGCCAACGTGCCGCCCAAGTGCGTATCTCGCCACTGCATATCCAGCAAGGCCTGTTTGGCGTGCTCGCGCTGTTGGTGACCCTGATCGCGTGCCAGCAATACCTGCGCTGGGAAAACAGCCAGCAGCCTGAGCCGTTGATCTCGATTCAACACAGCACGCAAACGCATTTCAGCGCCGTCAGCAGCAGCCAGGCCGAAAGCACTTCGATGCGCATGATGGATGTTGACCAGACGCAGCCGCTGGATCAGCTGCCACGGGAAGAGCGCTGGGTTTTCTGAGTGAACCAATGAATTCAGGCGCGCAGCGCCGGAACACGCAATATCCCTAAATAGAAGTAAGGAGAATCACCATGTTGAGTTGGGCAATTACATTTTTGATCATTGCCATCATCGCCGCCGTCCTGGGCTTCGGTGGTATCGCGGGCACCGCCACGGGTATCGCCAAGATTCTCTTTGTCGTATTCCTGGTGATGTTCATCGCTTCCTTCTTCTTTGGCCGTCGCGGCCGAGGTTAACGATGAGCGTGTTAAAGACACTGGCAGCCGCCCTGCTTCTGGGCGGTAGTGCCATGGCGCTGGCGGCCAATGATGGCCAGACGCGGGTCAATGAGCTGCTCGGCTCCGACCCGCAATACAGGGAAACCTGGCAAGGCGTGGTGAAGAAGGAAGAACGCCTGCCGGAATGGGTGATGAACCTGTCCGGCACGCCGGATCAGCAGATGAACGCCGTGACTGAAGATGGCGATCAGTATCTGGTCGGACCGCTCTGCGAGTCGGCGGATAAATGCCTGAACCACCGCTTGATCGTCGCGTTCAGCTTCGACAAGAAAGATGCCTACGCCATGCTCGTCGATGTGCCCGAAGGATTGCCGGCCGACAAGTCGCCGACACGACATGCCACCTACCGCTTCCTCGGTAAACCCGACCAGGGCATGCAGGATCTGCTGATGGAAACCCTGAAGAAAGATCCGAACTGGTATTAAGTTTCGAACATAAGAGCAGCGCCCCGCTGCTCTTGATTGCGCCCACCCGATGAAGGCCGGCGCATGACCAGGGGGCCGGGACGTTCTGACTGCAACAGGGTCGGAGTGACCTACGGGTACAGGGAGTGCCTGCGCGAGGGCCGGGTCAGGGTAAAAGCTGCGCCGCAGGTTCGCCGAGCCTCAGTGGTTCGACGGACTTGCGCTGGGCTTTGCAACACGCAAAACATTGATCCAGAGCGCCCATATCCTCCTTTTTATCGCTGACACTGCGCGCAAAAACATTACGCGGTGTTTCCTGGCGACCGTATATCGAGAAAGAGACCGTTTAAACAGTAGGACTTCTAGTCTTGCAATGTAGGCTTTTTCCTAAATTTTCCGCCGATTTTACTCGTTCAAAAAACAACCAACCTACGCTGTAATGGCCGGTTCACGGCACTTATGCCGGCTGAAATGTCGCAATCGAACCGGTTGGGACGCCAGTTTCATTTAAAAAAGCTCATGCCGATTCGGCATAGGGTAGGCGTTTACGGCATTAGACGGCGCAACCTTGCATCGGAATAGTTGCGCCTTTTTCGCCTGCCGAAGAGCCGTAAACACGCGCTTCGGGGCACCTTATACGGAGGCAGATGCACAGACTTTTCCGCTAAAGAGCGTTCCAGTTCCTGCATGTGCCTGAGTCAAACGCAAGTAAGGGTAAAGATAATGAAGAAGGCAAAACTCAGCCTCGCCTGGCAGATCCTCATCGGTCTGGTTTTAGGGATTGCAATTGGTGCGTTGCTCAACCACTTCAGTGCCGAAAAGGCCTGGTGGATCAGTAACGTCCTGCAACCGGCAGGCGATATCTTTATCCGTCTGATCAAGATGATCGTGATCCCGATCGTCATCTCGTCCCTGATCGTCGGCATCGCCGGCGTGGGCGACGCCAAGAAGCTTGGGCGCATCGGCCTGAAGACGATCATCTACTTCGAAATCGTCACCACCATCGCCATTCTCGTCGGCCTGGTGTTGGCGAACGTGTTCCACCCGGGCGCCGGCATCGACATGAGCACCCTGGGCACTGTGGACATCTCCAAGTACCAGGCGACCGCCGCCGAAGTGCAGCATGAACACGCGTTCATCGAGACCATCCTCAACCTGATCCCGTCGAACATCTTCGCGGCCATGGCCCGCGGCGAAATGCTGCCGATCATCTTCTTCTCCGTGCTGTTCGGTCTCGGTCTGTCGAGCCTGCAGTCGGACCTGCGCGAACCGCTGGTGAAGATGTTCCAGGGCGTTTCCGAGAGCATGTTCAAAGTCACCCACATGATCATGAACTACGCCCCGATCGGCGTATTCGCCCTGATCGCGGTGACCGTCGCCAACTTCGGCTTCGCCTCGCTGCTGCCGCTGGCCAAGCTGGTGATCCTGGTTTACGTCGCCATCGCCTTCTTCGCCTTCGTGGTGCTGGGCCTGATCGCCAAGTTGTTCGGCTTCTCGGTGATCAAGCTGATGCGCATCTTCAAGGATGAGCTGGTCCTGGCCTACTCCACCGCCTCCTCGGAAACCGTGCTGCCACGGGTGATCGAGAAGATGGAAGCCTACGGCGCACCGAAAGCCATCTGCAGCTTCGTGGTGCCGACCGGTTACTCGTTCAACCTCGACGGTTCGACCCTGTACCAGTCCATCGCGGCAATCTTCATTGCCCAGCTGTACGGCATCGACCTGTCGATCAGCCAGCAACTGCTGCTGGTCCTGACCCTGATGGTCACCTCCAAAGGCATCGCCGGTGTACCGGGCGTGTCCTTCGTGGTGCTGCTGGCAACGCTGGGCAGCGTCGGTATTCCGCTGGAAGGCCTGGCCTTCATCGCTGGTGTCGACCGCATCATGGACATGGCGCGTACCGCACTGAACGTGATCGGCAACGCCCTGGCGGTCCTGGTGATCGCTCGTTGGGAAGGCATGTACGACGACGCCAAGGGCCAGCGCTACTGGAACTCCCTGCCGCACTGGCGCAGCAAGGAAAAACTGCCGGCTGGCGAGATTTCCAAGAACTGATTGCTGAACCCTGGGGAGATTGGCTCCCACAGTGACCGAGCCAGCCTTACCAACAAACCCCGGAGAAATCCGGGGTTTGTCGTTTCTGGCGACCCCGCTATCATTCGCCGCATCTTCCGGGGGATTTTGACTGATGCTTAATGGCCTGTGGCTTGGCTTCTTCGTCGTGGCAACCATCTCTGCGCTGGTGCAGTGGCTGGTCGGCGGCAATGCCGGAATTTTCGCGGCGATGGTGGAAAGCATTTTTGCCATGGCCAAGCTCTCGGTCGAGGTGATGGTGCTGCTGTTCGGCACGTTGACCCTGTGGCTGGGCTTCCTGCGCATTGCCGAAAAGGCCGGGATCGTCGAATGGCTGGCCAAGGTCCTCGGGCCGCTGTTCCTGCGGCTGATGCCGGAAGTCCCGCCGGGTCACCCTGCCCTCGGCCTGATCACCCTGAACTTCGCTGCCAATGGCCTCGGGCTGGATAATGCGGCCACGCCGATCGGCCTCAAAGCCATGAAGGCGCTGCAGGAACTCAACCCCAGCGCCACCATCGCCAGCAACGCGCAGATCCTGTTCCTGGTGCTCAACGCGTCGTCCCTGACCCTGCTGCCGGTGACGATCTTCATGTACCGCGCCCAGCAAGGCGCGCCGGACCCGACCCTGGTGTTCCTGCCGATCCTGCTGGCGACCAGTTGCTCGACCATCGTCGGTTTTCTCTCGGTGGCGTTCATGCAGCGCCTGCGCATCTGGGACCCGGTGGTGCTGGCCTATCTGATTCCCGGCGCGCTGATCCTTGGCGCTTTCATGGCATTGCTGGCGACCCTGTCGGCCACGGCGCTGGCCGGGTTGTCGTCGATCCTCGGCAACCTGACGCTATTCGGGCTGATCATGTTGTTTCTGGTGATCGGCGCGTTACGCAAGGTGAAGGTCTACGAAGCGTTCGTCGAAGGCGCAAAAGAGGGCTTCGATGTCGCCAAGAACCTGCTGCCCTATCTGGTGGCGATGCTCTGCGCGGTCGGCGTACTGCGTGCTTCCGGGGCGCTGGACTTCGGTCTGGATGGTATCCGCCATCTGGTCGAGTGGGCCGGCTGGGACACGCGGTTTGTCGACGCGTTGCCGACGGCGATGGTCAAACCGTTTTCCGGTAGCGCCGCACGGGCGATGCTGATCGAGACCATGAAGACTTCAGGGGTCGACAGCTTCCCGGCGCTGGTAGCGGCGACGGTGCAGGGCAGTACCGAGACCACGTTCTATGTGCTGGCAGTGTATTTTGGCGCAGTGGGGATTCAGCGGGCGCGGCATGCGGTGGGGTGTGCGTTGCTGGCTGAGCTGGCCGGGGTACTGGGCGCGATTGGCGTCTGCTACTGGTTCTTCGGTTAACCACTAATCCCATTGTGGGAGCGAGCTTGCTCGCGAATGCGTCCGGTCAGTCAACATCATCGCTGAATGACCCACCGCATTCGCGAGCAAGCTCGCTCCCACAGGGGTTGTGTGTCGGGCTTAAGGTTTTGGGGGGGCGAGTTTCTGGCCTTGGTCGACAGCCCAAGCCACGACTTTGGCGGTCAGGCGATCACTGGCCTGGCCAAACCCCGCAACCACCGCTGGCACCTGCACATCGCTCAGCGGCTGACGCTCTTCAAAGCGGCGACTGGCGAGAATCTTCTGGTCATAGCCACGCACCAGCAACGCATCGACCCGTACCACAGCGCTGGCCTGACGGCCCTGATACTCGGTCTGAAACGCCTGCAAACTGCCGCCCAGCTCCAGATCCGCCGCAAAGTTGCTGTCATCGGTACTCAGCAACGTCACCCGGCCATCACGCACAAAGCCATCGAGCAGTCGATTGCGCACCAGCACCGGTGCCGGATCGCTCCAGCGCGAGCCTTTGTAGCTGCTGATCACATCACCCTGCGGAATCACTGCAATGGTCGGCCGGTTCAACGCCTCGCTGGCCTGCAGCTTGTTCAGTCGCAGCGACCAGGACTGAGCGGCGGCTGAGCTGGCCGAGGCAGGCGCCTGGGCCGATGGCAGGCGATACACGTCCGACGGATCGGCCTGCGGCAGGATCGAGCACGCGCCGAGCAGCGAGAAACCGGCGAGGAGGGCGAAGTGAGTCAGCTTCATGGCGTGAATTCCTTGTTCTTGTCACGGCCCAGCAAGTAACCGCTGGGGTTGGCTTCAAGGCGTTGGGAAATGGCGCGCAGCGAGGTCAGCGTCTCGCGCAATTCGCGGATGGCCGGGGCCAGGCCATTGAGGCCCTGCATGCCGTTGTCGAGGGAATTTTCGTTCTTGCTCAGCAACGTGTTGATCGTCGCGCTGCTCTGTTCCAGCGACTTCATCGCCTGCTCGGCACTGCCGAGCGCCTGTTTGCCCTGATCGTTGAGCAGGCCATTGGCGTTGCGCATCAGAAGCGACGTCTGCTCGAGCATGTTGCTGGCCTGTTTGCCGACACTCGCCAGTTGCTGCATGGCCTGGCGCAGGTCGCCGCGCTGATCGTTGATCGAGCCGGTGGTCTGCTCCAGATGGGCCAGGGTGTTGCTGACGCGCTCGACGTTCTCCGGGGAAAACATCTGATTGGCATTGCTCAGCAGCGCGGTGATGCCGCTCATCAAATCGTTACTGTCATTGAGCAGCCGCGAAATAGGCGAGGGCGACGCAACGATGGTCGGCAGGTTGCCGTCATGGCCACGCAGCTTCGGGCTCTCCGGTGTGCCGCCGCTGAGCTGGATGATCGACGTACCGGTGATCCCGGCCAGCGCCAGTTTGGCCTGGGTGTCCTCCTTGACCGGCGTGTCGCCGCCCAGACGAATCCGCGCCAGCACGCGCCGTGGATCTTTGGGATCAAGGCGCAGATTGATCACATCGCCGACCTTGATCCCGCTGTACTGCACCGGGCTGCCCTTGGACAGCCCGCTGACCGCCTCGCTGAAGACAATCTCGTAATCCTTGAACTCGGTGTCGACACTGGACTTGGCCAGGAACAGACCGAAGAGCAGGGCGCCAGCCACCACTATCACGGTGAACAGGCCGATCAACACATGATGGGCTCGGGTTTCCATGTCAGACCTCGTTGAGCAGTTTGGCGGCGTCCAGCGCCGAGCGGCCGCGCGGGCCGTGGAAGTATTCGTGAATCCACGCGTCGTCGGTTTCCGAGACGACGTCGATGGGGCCGGCGACCAGCACTTTCTTCTGCGCCAGCACCGCCACGCGGTCGGTGATGGTGTAGAGCGTGTCGAGGTCGTGAGTGACCAGAAACACACTCAGGCCCAGCGCATCGCGCAGGGTCAGGATCAATTGATCGAATTGCGCCGCGCCAATCGGATCGAGGCCGGCGGTGGGTTCGTCGAGAAACAGGATGTCCGGGTCCAGGGCCAGCGCCCGGGCCAGCGCGGCGCGTTTGATCATGCCGCCGGACAGCGAGGCCGGGTATTTGTCCGCCGCCGACAGCGGCAGCCCGGCCAACGCCAGTTTCACCGCCGCCAGGTGTTCGGCATCGTTGCGGCTCAGGCCGGCGTGTTCGATAAGGGGCAGGGCGACGTTCTCGGTGACGGTCAGCGAGGAAAACAGCGCGCCTTTCTGAAACAGCACGCCAAAACGCCGCTCGACCAGCGAACGCTCATGTTCGGACAGGCTCGGCAGGTTCTTGCCGAACACTTTGACCATGCCTTCGCTGGGCCGGCGCAGGCCGACGATGCTGCGCAGCAACACCGATTTGCCGCTGCCGGAGCCGCCGACCACGGCGAGAATCTCGCCTTTGTACAAATCCAGATCGAGGCTCTCGTGCACGCTCTGGCTACCGAAGCGATTGCCCAGGCCACGGACTTCGATCACCGCCTCCGAGGGCGCGCGGGGTAGACGACTCACCAGCCCATCTCCATGAAGAACAGTGCGGCCACCGCGTCGAGCACGATCACCACGAAAATCGACTGCACCACCGCAGACGTGGTGTGCGCGCCGACCGACTCGGCGCTGCCACTGACCTTGAAACCTTCCAGGCAACCGATCGCCGCAATCAGGAAGGCGAAGATCGGTGCCTTCACCAAGCCGACCAGAAAGTGCTGGATGCCAATGTCGCTTTGCAGCAGCGAAAGGAACATCGCCGGCGAAATCCCCAACGACACCGCACACACCACGCCACCGCCGATGATCCCGCAGAGCATCGCCAGAAACGTCAGCATCGGCAGCGCCACCAGCATCGCCAGCACGCGCGGCACCACCAACAGCTCCATCGGGTCGAGGCCGAGGGTGCGAATCGCGTCGATTTCTTCGTTGGCCTTCATCGAGCCGATTTGCGCGGTGAAGGCACTGGCGGTGCGCCCGGCCATCAGGATCGCCGTGAGCAACACCCCGAACTCGCGCAGGAACGAGAATCCCACCAGGTCCACGGTGAAGATCGTCGCGCCGAAACTGGCCAGCACCGTCGCGCCGAGAAAGGCCACCACCGCACCGACCAGAAAGGTCAGCAGCGCCACGATCGGCGCAGCGTCGAGGCCGGTCTGTTCGATGTGCGCGATCATCGGCGTGATCCGCCAGCGTTTGGGCCGAAACAGGTTACGCGCGATGGTTTCCAGAATCAGCCCGACGAAGCCGAGCAGTTGCAGGGTGTCCTGCCAGACCGTGTCCACGGCACGTCCGATGCGCGTGAGCAATTGCACGCTGACGCTGACTTCCGGCTCCTTGATCGGTACACAGAAATCGGTCAGCGAGCAGTAAACGGTTTGCAACAAGGCACGGTCGGCCGAGGACAAGGTGCAATCGGGATGTTCGGCGGACTTGCCCAGGCGCTCGGAACCGAGCAACTCCACCAGCAACGAGGCACCGGCGGTATCGAGGGTGCCAAGGCCATTAAGGTCGATGGGAGTATTGGCGTCGTACTGGCCGCGCAGCGACTCGCTCAGGTGCTTGAGCTCGGCGTAATGGGCGAGCGTCCAGTCTCCGATGACCCGCAGGCGGGCAGGGCTGATCGACGTGTCCAGGTGGGCACTGCCGGTGATCGAACGGCTGGTCATAAGCTCCGTGCTTGTTCGTCTGTTGAGCGAACTAACGTAATAGCACGAACCGGATTACTTTTCTTTGGTCGCTGTGCTGTCTGTGACTTCGAAGCGCAATACGCCAATCACCTGGCCATCCTCGGTCAACACCCGCACCTGCCATTTGCCGGCCGGGTTGCCTGGGAAGTTCTGCTTGTGCGTCCACGCCCGGTAGCCTTCCTTGCGCCCGCCGTGGATATCGAGGGCAATGCGGTCGACTTCCTGGCCGTTGAACTGCCACACGTGATAGATCCGCTCATCCAGCCCGCGCGGCGCATTGATCGCGGTGTAGGCGTAGAGGCCGCCGTTGCGGATCTGCTCGGCGCTGACCTGGTCGAGGCTGGCACCGGGGGTGCGGTCCTGCAACTGAGTGCTGATCGCCACGTCGGTCATCCACAGCGTCGCCGGCGGCACCCACGAGCGCAGCGTCCAGCCGACCGCGCCGATGCCGAAAGTGATGCACAGAATGGCCAGTACATTGCGCACGGTGCGGATCGGGAAGATCGACGCCAGACTCGGGAACGACATCACCACCGCCGTGCCCAGCGCCCATTTGAAACTCTGCGCGGTGGTCAGGTGCATGATCACCGGCAGGGCGGTGAGCAGGGCAGCGAACAGGGTCAGGGTGTGCAGCGCGAGAAACGCCCAGCGTCGTGGCGCCAGCCATTTGTAATAGAGCGGATCGACAATCGAAATCAGCGCGGCGATGCACAGCAGGCCGGTGAAGATCAGTTGGCCGCTGTTCCAGGTGGTGGTGATGAAGAAGAACGGCAGGACGAAAAACAGGCTTTCCTGGTGGATCATCTGCGTTGCGTAGCGCAACAGCGGTTGCGGAATTTCCCGCTTGAAGATCCGCGTGAACAGCCCGGTCAGGGTGTTTTCCAGCATCAGCCAGATCCAGCTCAGCAGCATGATGATGGTGATCCAGCTCGCCAGCCCCTGCTGGCGATCGACCAGAATGAAACTGCCGACCCCGGAGATGAAACCGCCAAGCGCAATGACCCCGGGATAGCGCTTCATCAGTTCGAGAATGCGCTGGATCAGGTCGGGGATTTTTGGCATGTGGGCAGTTCACGGCTGGAGAGGAAAAAACCCCGACAGAGTACCGTCCGCAGGCGTCTGTGGCGAGGTTGGTGGTCACCTGAACACAACTCATTCCCCTGTAGGCGTGAGCCTACAGGTTCAGTGTCCGGCGGATTTTCGGCGGTGCAGGCGCCAGCCAATCAGCACCAGCAACACCAGGCCGAGACCGCCGGCAATCAGCCACAGCGCCTCATCATCACTGATCAACGGTTTCTCGATCCGCAGATACCCCGGCTGCAACAGCAATTCGCGCATGGCCTTGTTTGCCGTTTCCAGCGTCACGCCTTGCAGCTCGCGGGCGGGGTTGGCAAAGCGCCCGTCCTCGTAGTCGCCCAGCGCGCTCCAGTAATAATCAGCCATCGCGCTGTTGCCTTGCACGGCCCAGGCCTGATGGGCGATGGCGGCCTGTTTGATCCGGGCGAAGGTGTCGGGGTCGAGGCCGTTTTTCAGCAAGTCGGCCTTGAGGTCTTCCAGCACCTGTTGCGCTTCGGCGAGGTCATCGCGATCCACGTCGGCATTGAGGCTCATGAAACCGACCCCGCCAAACACCTCACGCTCGGCCCATGGCCCGTAGGACAAACCGTGGTTCAGGCGGATCTGCCGGTACAGCGCCCAGTCGAGGTAGTCCTTGAGGATGTCGAAGGTTTCGTCGTACTGATCGTCGAGTACCGGCTCCGGCACCAGCCAGTGCAGCTTGGCACTGTCGCCGATGAAGCCGCGGGTGAGCGTGCGTTCATGGGCCGCACTGGTGCGGATGTCCGGCAGCTCACGGTGCTCGGCCGGGTCCACGGCTTCGAGCGCGCCCCAGGTACGCTCCAGGTAAGCCGGCAGCAGTTTATCGAGCTCGCCGACGACGATCAGGGACATGTTGTTCGGCGCGTACCAGGTCTTGCGCACCTTCTCCAGTTGCGCCTGGGTCAGGTGACCGACTTCCGCACGTTGCGGGCATTTCAGGCCCAGCTCCACCGCCAGTTGATTGCTCGCGGTGTGGCCCAGATCCTGGCGGTCGAGAAAACGCTGCAGACGCGTGTAATGGCCGCCGTCCTCGCGCTCGACCACGCGTTTGGCGGCGTTGATCGCGTTGTCGTCAATGCGGGTCTGAGTCAGCAGGCCGAGCAGCAGGTCGAGCACCTTGCGCTGGTTCTTCGCCGGGGCTTCGATGACGAACGTGGTGTCAGCGTTGCTGGTGAATGCGTTCCACTCGCCGCCCAGCGCCTGCATGCGCTCTTCCAGTCCGCCTTCGCCAGTAGCGTCGACGCCACTGAACAGCAGGTGTTCCAGCAGGTGCGGCAGCTCTTTTTCATCGCAGTCGAAATCGTCGAGGCCGACGCCGACCACCAGGCGGATCGCCACATGCCCGCGTTCGGTGCCGGGCTTGAGCAACAGCTGCAAACCATTGGGCAGCGCATAGCCTTCGACCTGAAAGCGATCAACGGCGAAGGCGGGCAGGGAACCGAGCAACAGACAGGCGAACAACAGGCAACGCATAACAGGCTTCCGTACGGCTGATTTGGAGATCCGTGTCGTCAGTCAGGGCCCCA
>NZ_QAIU01000335.1:44701-46114 GCF_003061205.1 Pseudomonas sp. HMWF006 | reverse complement strand
GGGAGCTGGCTTGCCAGCGAAGACGTCCTTGAGGCTGAACTCTGAGTTACTGACTGACCCCAGCCCCAGACGTTCAAGGCGAATGCGTAATGTCGGCAATATCATCCGCTTCCAGCGCCCCGGTATCCGTCGTTTCCAACACCACGTAAGCACTGCTGCAAAACAGCGAATTCAAGCGCTTCATATCCGCAATCAGCTCCAGGTGCAATGAACTGGTTTCCAGACTCTGCACGATCTTACGTTGCAAACGGCTGACATGGGCATGGGCCAGACGCCGTTCCTGTGCACGAAAGCGACGTTTCTCGCGCAACAACTGGCGGGCGCTTTCCTTGTCGCTGCTGAGAAACACCGACAGGCCCAGGCGCAGGTTGGCGGTCAATTGCTGTTGCAGACCGGTCAGGTCCTCCAGCCCCTCTTCGGAAAACGAACGCCGCTGTGAGGTCTTCTGCTGCTGAATCTTGCGCAGCATGCGTTCGATCAGATCACTGGCCAGTTTCAGGTTGATCGCCAGTTCGATGATCTCGGCCCAGCGCCGGCTGTCCTGCTCACCAAGGTCTTCGCGGGGCATTTGCGCGAGATACAGTTTGATCGCGCTGTAAAGCGACTCGATGTCATCGCTCAACGAGCGGATTTCCTGAGTGACCGCCGTTTGCTTGCCGCGCAACACGGCGAGAGTGGCGTCGAGCATGTTTTCCAGCAGATCACCCATGCGCAGGGTTTCCCGCGCGGCATTGGCCAGGGCCAGACTCGGCGTCGACAACGCGGTGGCGTCGAGATGGCGTGGCCTGGCCGTGCCGTTGACCTCCGGCCGCTCAGGCAGCAGCCATGCGCAGAGTCGCGCCATTGGCGCCACCGACGGCAGCAGAATCAGGCACCGCGCGGTGTTGTAGAGCAGATGGAAGCCAATGACCATTTCCTGCGGGCTGAAATCCAGCCCGTCCATCCAGTGCACCAGCGGATCGAGCACCGGAATGATCAGCAGCAGGCCGATCAGTTTGTACAGCAGGCTGCCCAGCGCCACCTGCCGGCCGGCGGCGTTCTGCATGCTGGTGCTCATGAACGCCAGAATGCCGCTGCCGATGTTGGCACCGATCACCAGGCCGATCGCCACCGGCAGGCTGATCACGCTGGCGCCAGCAAGGGTCGCGGTCAGCAGCACGGCGGCGAGGCTGGAGTAGGAAATCATCGCGAACAAGGCGCCGACCAGGGCGTCGAGGAGGATGTCGCCGGTGAGCGAGGCGAAAATCACTTTCACCCCTTGGGCGTGGGTGATCGGTGCGGCGGCCTCGACGATCAGTTGCAGCGCGAGAATGATCAACCCCAGACCGATGCTGACCCGGCCCATCTGCCCGAGCCGCGTCTGTTTGCGCGAGAGGAAGAAAATCACCCCGAGAAAGATCAGCAGCGGCGACA
>NZ_QAIU01000335.1:24859-44691 GCF_003061205.1 Pseudomonas sp. HMWF006 | reverse complement strand
GTCCCGACGTCGGCGCCGAGCATGGTCGCCAGCGCCGGGGTCAGCGCCATCAGGCCCTGGCCAACGAAAGACGTCACGAGCATCGCGGTGGCGTTGCTGCTCTGCACCATCGCGGTGACGACGATGCCGGCGACAAAGGCGAGCCAGCGCCTGGACATGTTTTGACCAATAACGTGGCGCAGGTTGGTGCCGTACACCCGCAGGATGCCGGTCCGGACGATGTGCGTGCCCCAGATCAACAAGGCCACGGCGGAAAGCAGATTGAGCAGGGTGAGCATGCAGACCCCCTCTAGTCGCAGCGCCCCAGAGGGGCAAGTTGACGGTACCGCGCTGTTTCTACGTCTTGTACTTAAGCTGTAGTTGGCTAACGGCCTGGGCGCCAGCATTGCACAGCTAAAGTGCTGATTGAAACAAAAGTGTCATGAACAGCGCTTCATTCACTCCCATTTAAATCAACGCCGCCCCTGTGGGAGCTGGCTTGCCAGCGATGGCGTCGGCACAACCACCATTGATGTCGCCTGACATTCCGCTATCGCTGGCAAGCCAGCTCCCACAGGGTCCGCGGTGCCTGAATGCTGCACAAAAAAATGTGGGAGCGAGCCTACTCGCGAAAGCGGTGGATCAGCCAACATGGTTGTCGACTGACACTCCGTTTTCGCGAGCAGGCTCGCTCCCACAGGGGTATTGCCTGCGTCTGGATTACCCGGTTATTGCCCCGGAATGTCCTTGCGCAGTTTCACTGGATCTTGCTGCTGTTTCTTCTTGGCCATCGCGCCGCGCAGCTTGATGTTGATCGCTTCAACGGCCAGCGAGAACGCCATGGCGAAGTAGACGTAGCCCTTCGGTACATGCACGTCGAACGACTCGGCGATCAGTACGGTACCCACCACCAGCAGGAACGACAGCGCGAGCATTTTCAGCGACGGGTGCTTGTCGATGAATTCGCTGATCTTGCCCGAGGCGGCCATCATCACCAGCACGGCGACGACGATCGCCGCGACCATCACCGGCACGTGGGACACCATGCCGACAGCGGTGATCACCGAGTCCAGCGAGAACACGATGTCGATGATTGCGATCTGAATGATGGTGTACAGGAAGTTGCCGCCCTTGCCACCGGGGGTTTCGTCGCTTTCGTCTTCGCCTTCCAGCGCGTGGTACATCTCTTGCGAGCTCTTCCACAAAAGGAACAGGCCACCGAAGAACAGGATCAGGTCACGCCCGGAAATGCCCTGGCCGAACACCACGAACAGGTCGGCGGTCAGGCGCATGACCCAGGTGATCGACAGCAGCAACAGGATCCGCGTGATCATCGCCAGGCCCAGGCCGAAGATGCGCGTGCGCTGCTGCATGTGCTTGGGCATGCGGCTGACCAGGATCGAAATCATGATGATGTTATCGATGCCCAGAACGATTTCGAGGGCGGTCAGGGTAAAGAAGGCAACCCAGATTTCGGGGTTGGTCAGCCAATCCATGTGTATTCCTTTGAGCGAGTGTTAAACCAGGACGCCAGCAAGCAGCTGGCGTCATGGTGAGTGAATGCCGTTACAACGTGCTGAACAGCGGGAACGTCCCCAGCAGCAAGGCGGCCACCAGTATGCACAGACAGACCAGAACTGCCCACTTCAAGGTGAAGCGCTGGTGGTCACCGAATTCGATACCGGCCAAAGCGACCAACAGATAAGTCGATGGCACCAACGGGCTCAACAAGTGGACGGGCTGACCGACGATCGAGGCACGGGCCATTTCCACGGCAGTGATGCCGTAATGGCTGGCCGCTTCGGAGAGCACCGGCAACACGCCGTAGTAGAACGCGTCGTTCGACATGAAGAACGTGAACGGCATGCTCACCAGCGCCGTGATCACCGCCAGGTACGGGCCGAGGAAATCCGGAATCACTGCCAGCAGACTTTTCGACATGGCGTCGACCATTCCGGTTCCGGACAGGATACCGGTGAAGATCCCCGCCGCGAAAATCAGACTAACCACCGACAGCACACTGCCGGCGTGAGCCGCGACGCGGTCCTTCTGCATTTGCAGGCACGGGTAGTTGACGATCATCGCGATACTGAAGGCCACCATGAACAGCACCGGCAGCGGCAGCAGGCCGGCGATCAGGGTGCACATCAGCCCCAGGGTCAGCAGGCCGTTGAACCAGATCAGCTTCGGACGACGGGCATCCGGGAACTGCGACACACTGATTTCGCTGTGATCGATCTCGTCACCAATCAGGTGCAGCTCACCCAGACGCGCACGCTCACGTTTGCCGTAGAAGTAGGCAATGATCAGGATCGCCACCACGCCGGCGGCCATTGCCGGGATCATCGGCACGAAGATGTCCGACGGATCCACATGCAGCGCACTGGCGGCACGGGCAGTCGGGCCACCCCAAGGGGTCATGTTCATCACGCCACCGGCGAGGATGATCAGGCCGGCCATGATTCGCGGGCTCATGCCGATGCGGCTGTACAGTGGCAGCATGGCGGCCACGCAGATCATGTAAGTGGTCGCGCCGTCACCATCGAGGGAGACGACGAGCGCCAGTACGGCGGTTCCGACCGAAACTTTCAGCGGGTCGCCCTTGACCAGTTTGAGGATCTTGCGCACGGCCGGGTCGAACAGGCCGGAGTCGATCATCAGGGCGAAGTACAGAATGGCGAACATCAGCATCACGCCGGTCGGCGCAAGCTTGGTGATACCTTCGAGCATCATCGGACCGATCTTCGGCGCGAAACCGCCGAACAGAGCGAAGATGATCGGAATGATGATCAGGGCGATCAGCGCGGACAGGCGCTTGGTCATGATCAGGAACATGAACGTGATGACCATGGCGAAGCCAAGGAAAGTCAGCATGGGAATACTCCAGGCGTAGCGCGGCTAGTTGATTGAGCGGACCGGGCGGGATCAGCGCAGAACGGGAAGCACGAGACGTACGGGCGGAGTGACAGCGAAAAGGCGGGCTACAGAGGACATCAGAATCACCATTGTTGTTGTTAATTGGGCCGGGCGGGCGAGCAATCGCACACGGCAGCCAACCGGTCTGTTGCCGGTAGTGGCGGCGATCCTAATCGGGCAACCTTTCAGCTACCTTTCGCCGCAGAAAGCTTCGGGCGAACGGCCAACCGGCTGTCGGATGCGACTGGAGTCAATCAATTCGGGGACGGGAGGGCACAGACATGAGCCAATTGCACAGCGGTGGCTGCCACTGCGGACATATCCGCTATCAGTTCAGCGGGCCGTTGCAGGACATCGCTCACTGCCACTGCTCGATCTGCCGCAAGGTCAGCGGCGGGATCGTCACCACATGGATTACGGTGCCAGCGGCCAACTTCCAGTGGCTGGCCGGGACACCTTCGCGCTACGACTCGTCGGGCAGTTGCGCGCGATATTTCTGCCCGCACTGCGGCGCGCAACTGGCGCTGGTGACGCAACTCAGCCCCGAGAGCATCGACCTGACCATCGCCACGCTGGACCACCCGGAGTCAGCGCCGGCCGAGCGGCATATCTGGACCGACAGCCAATTGCCCTGGCTGCATCTGGACGAGCAACTGCCGGGGGAGCCTGAAGAAACCTTGCAGGTTTAACTGGCTGATCAAAAAACAGACAAATCCAGCGGGCGGATTGCCCCCATCCAGATTGCATGCTCGGTGTGGTCGAGCAAGTCATCGCCCGTGTCGGGGTGCAGGAACACCACCAGTCCCTGTCGATTCAGTGCCAGCCACGGCAACACCTCGCCGATCAGCTCCGGACCGAACGCCAATTGGCAGCTCCAGTCCGGGTGCGGACCGACCGGCCGTTCGTGGACGCGGCCCATCGTCACTGCAAACAACTGCGCCGCGTGCTCGCACAGGGCTCGCGCCTGGTCGATGGTATGGGCGTCGAAATAGACGTGGGCGTGGTAACCCTTGATGACTTGCATCTGAAACCCTCTGAATCGGTTCGAACCCTCGGCGTTTTCCACCGTCACACGCCATATAGGACAACAACAAGGAAAACAGCCATGAAAAATGCCGAAACCCCGACGGTGAAAGTGGTGCTCTATGGTGCCATGGCCAGCCTCGGCGGCGCGTTGATGGCTGAGTTGCTGCGACGCCAGCACGAAGTCATCGCGATTCTCGACGATTTGAACGTACTCGCGCCACGTCCCGGGCTGCGCACCAAAAGCGGCGATCTGTTCGACGCCGAGCGGGTCACGCAAAGCGTAGCCGGCAGCTCGGCGGTGATCTGTCTGCTGGATGCACCGGGCCTGCCGTTCAGCAGCGACCATGTGGAAAGGTCCGTGGTGCTCGGCCCGGTGGAACAGGTGCTGGCGGTCGATGCGTTGGTCGACGGCCTGCAGGCGGCCAATGTTTCACGGCTGTTTCTGGTGGGGAATTTTGCCGTCCTCGACGAGCTGGAGCTGGACGACGGACTGCAACGCCACGCCGCCGAAGAAATCCGCGAAGCCCTGCAAAGCAGCCCGCTGCAGTGGACGCTGGTGAATGCTCCTCACGGCGTGGCGGGGCTGACTATCGAGCATTTCAGTCAGGTGGGCGGCAATCTTGAGCCGGGGCTGGCGGAGCCGCTGGAACGGCTGAACCGCGTGGCAGTGGGGATCGCCGATGAGCTGCGGTTGAAGCTGCATGTGGGTGAACATGTGAATTTTGTCGCCGCCACAGATACGTAAAAAGATCGCAGCCTTCGGCAGGAGCTGCCGCAGGCTGCGATCTTTTGATCTTCAAACCGCAATCGAAGGCAAGGCCATTCCCTTGAGGGATTCGGCGCTGCTGGCCTGCTCGGCCATCAACCAGTCGACAAACTGCTGAATCAACGCCCCGCGCCGTTTACGCTGGGGCAGCACCACGTAATAACCCAGCCGCGACAAGGTGGTTTCGGCGATCGGCCGACAGAGCAAACCCTGGCTCAGCAAGTTATCCACAAGGTGGCGCCAGCCGATCGCCACGCCTTGGCCGCCGATTGCCGCTTGAATCAACAGGGTGTAATTGTCGAAACGCACCTGCCCCGGTGCTGGCGGAGTGGTGATGCCCAGTTCACGGAACAGCCCGCTCCAGTCAAACCAGTTGCTGCTGTTTTCCCCGCGCAAGTGCAGCAGCGGAAACTCCAGCAACGCCTGGGCGGGCAAGGGCAGGGCGCGCTCCTTGAGCAATTGCGGGCTGCACACCGGGAACACTTCCTCGCTGAACAGCCAATGGCTTTCGCCCTGCTTGAAACGCCCGTCGCCAAACAGGATCGCCACGTCGATGTCGGTGCGCAGCATGTTGTGGTTGCGCTCGCTGGTGACCAGGCTGACATCGACCTGCGGGTTGGCTTCATGAAAGCGGTGCAAACGTGGCATCAGCCAATACGCGGCGAAGGCAAAGTCGGTAGCGACCTGCAACACTTCATGCTGCTGTTGCGTACTGATCGCACTCAATCCTGCGTCGATATTCTGCAAACCGAGCTGAACCTGCTCGAACAGGATCGTCCCGCCCTCGGTCAGTTCAATGCCGCGGTAGATCCGGTCAAACAGCCGCGCACCCAGCTGTTCTTCCAGACGCTTGATCTGCTGGCTGATCGCTGGCTGCGTGGTGCCCAGCTCCACCGCAGCGGCGGTAAAACTGTGATGACGCGCCGCCGCTTCGAAGGCGCGCAACAGGTCGAGGGACAGGTTGCCGAGGGCTTCATACATAAGCTGTGCTTATCCTAGTCATTGTCCGGCGCTGGCTTTACCGGACAGGGCATGGACTCCATGCTCGATCGCAGCAATGTCGCATAAATATTCACTATGGAATGCCGCGATCACATGAAGCGCAAGAACATTCTTTTCATCATGGCCGATCAAATGGCCGCGCCAATGTTGCCAATCTACGGCCCGTCGCCGATCAAATTGCCGAACCTTTCGCGCCTCGCCGCTCAAGGCGTGGTGTTCGATGCCGCGTACTGCAACAGTCCGTTGTGCGCTCCGTCGCGCTTCACCCTGGTCAGCGGCCAGTTGCCGAGCAAGATCGGCGCCTACGACAACGCTGCCGATTTCCCCGCCGACATTCCGACCTACGCCCACTATCTGCGCCGCCTCGGCTACCGCACCGCGCTGTCGGGCAAGATGCATTTCTGCGGCCCGGATCAATTGCACGGCTATGAAGAACGCCTGACCAGCGACATCTACCCGGCCGACTACGGCTGGGCGGTGAACTGGGACGAACCGGATGTGCGTCCGAGCTGGTATCACAACATGTCATCGGTACTGCAGGCAGGGCCGTGCGTGCGCACCAATCAGCTCGACTTCGATGAAGAGGTGGTGTTCAAGGCCCAGCAATACCTGTTCGACCACATTCGCGAGGACGGCGACCAGCCGTTCTGCCTGACCGTGTCGATGACACATCCACACGACCCGTACACAATTCCCAAGGCGTTCTGGGATTTGTACGACGATGGTGACATCCCGTTGCCGACCACCCCGGATCAATACGCCCTCGATCCGCATTCGCAGCGCCTGCTCAAGGTCTACGACCTGTGGGACAAGCCGCTGCCTGTGGATAAGATTCGCGACGCGCGCCGTGCCTACTTCGGTGCCTGCAGCTATATCGACGCCAACGTCGGCAAACTCCTGCAAACCCTGGAAGACACCGGGCTGATCGACGACACCATCATCGTCTTCTCCGGCGACCACGGCGACATGCTTGGCGAGAAGGGGCTCTGGTACAAAATGCACTGGTTCGAGATGGCCGCACGGGTGCCGCTGCTGATCAGCGCTCCGGGGCAATTCGCTGCCGGCCGGGTCAGCGCCGCGGTGTCCACCGCCGACCTGTTGCCGACCTTCGTCGAACTGGCCGGCGGTAGCCTGGAGCCGAACTTGCCGCTGGACGGCCGCTCGCTGCTGGCGCATCTGCAAGGGCAGGGTGGGCATGACGAAGTGTTCGGCGAATACATGGCTGAAGGCACGGTCAGCCCGCTGATGATGATCCGTCGCGGCGCGTACAAATTTATCTACAGTGAAAGCGACCCGTGCCTACTCTTCGACGTACACAACGATCCGCATGAACTCGAAGAACTCAGCCAGTCGCCGCAACATCGCCCGCTTTTCGACGATTTTCTCGCCGAAGCGCGGGCCAAGTGGGACATTCCGGCGATTCACCGCGCTGTACTCGCCAGCCAGCGCCGCCGTCGTTTTGTTGCCGATGCCCTGACCATCGGCAAACTGAAGAGCTGGGATCACCAGCCGCTGGTGGACGCCAGTCAGCAGTACATGCGCAACCACATCGACCTCGATGACCTGGAGCGCAAGGCCCGTTATCCACAACCCTGCCAAAACCAATAATGTAAGGGGAATTCCATGCGCAAGTTATCCACAGTAGTGACGGTCGGCCTGATAGCGCTGAGCAGCGCATCGGCATTCGCCGAACAAAGCTGCGACACCGTGAAAATGGCCGACCCGGGCTGGAGCGACATTGCCGCCACCAACGCCATCACCGGGTTTCTGCTGGATGGCATGGGCTACAAGGCCAAGGTCGATACCCTCGCGGTACCGATCACCTTCGGCGGGTTGAAGGACGGTCAGGTCGATGTGTTTCTCGGCAACTGGATGCCGGCGCAACAGGGCTTTTACGACAAATTCGTCGCCCCTGGCGATGTCACGCAACTGGCGAAGAACCTCGACGGTACGGAATTTACCCTGGCGGTGCCGGATTACGTGTGGGACGCCGGTGTGCATAACTTTGCCGACCTGAATAAATACGCCGACAAGTTCGATCGCAAGATCTACGGCATCGGCTCGGGCGCCCCGGCGAACATTTCATTGCAGGAAATCATCAAGAAAAACGATTTCGACATGGGCCAGTGGAAGCTGATTGAATCCAGCGAACAGGCGATGCTCGCCGAAGTGTCGCGCGCAGTGAAGAAACAGAAATTCGTCACCTTCCTCGGCTGGACACCGCACCCGATGAACGTGCAGTTGAAAATGCATTATCTGAAGGGCGGCGAAAAATACTTTGGCGATACCGGCAGCGTGTACACACTGACGCGCAAGGGTTACGCCGACGCATGTCCGAACGTGGGTAAATTGCTGACCAATCTGTCGTTCACTCAGGAGATGGAGAACAGCATCATGGCTGAGGTGGTGAACAAGAAGGTCAGCAATGCCGACGCCGCCAAGGCCTGGATCAAGGCCAATCCGGCGGTGCTGGATAAATGGCTGGAGGGGGTGAAGACCGTCGATGGGAAGGACGCGTTGGCGGCCGTCAAGGCAAAGCTTTGATTGTGGGACTGTTGGAATTGTGCCCGGCGTGAGATTTTTACCCCCTTACCCCAGCCCTCTCCCCCAGGGGGGCGAGGGGGAAGGGAGCCGATATCTGTTGGATTCAAAACTTGCGCTCAACTCTGAAATCGCAGGTCGGTGAATCTCTGATAAACACCGCGCTCAGTTCCCTCTCCCTCCGGGAGAGGGCCAGGGTGAGGGGCCTTTCCCCTGACACCCTGATAACCTTGAACAAAACCCCAACCGCGAGGCTCCATGGCCTTCCCCAGCCGCCACTCTCTCTTCCCCTTCCTCACCTGGTTGCCGCGACAAACCCGCGCCAGCGTCGGACGGGATCTGATCGTCGGCCTCAGCGGAGCGATTCTCGCGTTACCCCAGTCGATCGCCTACGCGCTGATTGCCGGCCTGCCGCCGGAGTACGGCCTCTACGCCGCGATCATCCCGGTGATGATCGCCTGCCTGTGGGGTTCGTCGTGGCATCTGATCTGTGGCCCGACGGCAGCGATTTCGATTGTGTTGTATGCCAGTGTCAGTCCACTGGCCGTCCCCGCGTCGCAGGACTACATCACGCTGATCCTGTTGCTGACCTTTCTTGCCGGCATCTTCCAGTGGCTGCTGGGCTTGCTGCGCTTCGGCGCTTTGGTGAATTTCGTGTCGCATTCCGTGGTGCTGGGGTTCACCCTCGGCGCGGCGGTGGTGATTGCGATCGGCCAATTGCCCAACCTGCTCGGGCTGGACCTGCCGGCGAAAGCCACGGCACTGGCCAGCCTGATGGACCTGCTGCAACACCTGCGGGCTGTGGATAAACCCTCATTGGCATTGGGCGTGGCGACGGTGCTCGTCGGTTTCGTGCTCAAACAACTGCTGCCGCGCTGGCCGACCCTGTTGATAACTTTGGTGCTGGGCAGTGCAGTCGTGTGGCTGTGGCCGTCGATGTTCGGCCATGTGCATCTGGTCAGCACCTTTGTCGGACGCTTGCCGCCGTTCAGTGGGTTGCCGCTGGATCTGGATCTGATTCTGCGCTTGCTGCCGAGCGCGGTGGCAGTGGGCATGCTCGCACTGGTCACCAGTCTGTCGATCGCCCGCTCGATTGCTGCACGTTCGCAGCAACTGCTCGATGCCAATCAGGAAGTGCGTGCGCAGGGTTTATCGAATATCGTCGGCGCGTTCTTTTCCGGATCGTTGTCCGCCGGCTCCTTCACCCGTTCCGGCCTGAGTTACGAGGCGGGCGCCTGCTCACCGCTGGCCGGGGTATTTTCGGCAATCTGGGTAGCGTTGTTCGCGATTTTCGGCGCCGGACTGATTTCGCACATTCCGATTCCCGCCATGGCCGGGAGCATTCTGTTGATCGCCTGGGGGCTGGTGGATCATCGTGGCATCCGCTCGTTGCTGCGGGTCAGCCACGCCGAGTTCGTGGTCATGGCGCTGACCTGCCTCGCGACCTTGCTGCTGGAATTGCAGACAGCGATCTACGCCGGGGTGCTGGCGTCGCTGTTCTTCTACCTCAAGCGCACCTCGCAACCGCGGGTCCAGCATTGGCGCGACGGTGAAGACGATGTGCTGCGGGTCGGTGGCTCGATCTTCTTCGGCGCCAGCCATTACCTGCAAGTGCGCCTGCAAAGGCTGCACGGCACGCGGGTGGTGATTGATGCGCAGCACATCAACTTCATCGACTATTCCGGCGTGGAGATGCTGCATCAGGAAGCGCGGCGCCTGCTGCACCAGAATCGCAGCCTGACCCTGCGCCGGGCACGGCCACAGGTGGTGGAGGAATTGCGCAAGCTGGAAGGGCCGGAGAAATGCCCGATCCGGTTTGAGGACTGATCCAACAAACACCGCATGCCCCTGCAGGAGTGAGCCTGCAAGGCTTATTGCGCTAGCTGGCGGCGTAGTTCGGCCAGCACCGGCGCCGTATCCGGGCGCACGCCGCGCCACAGGTAAAACGCCTCGGCCGCCTGCTCAGCCAGCATCCCCAGACCATCCATCGACACCGCCGCACCATGCTCGCTGGCCCAACGACAGAACGCAGTCGGTTCCTTGCCGTACATCATGTCGTAGCACAGGGTCTGGCCCGGTTCGATCAGGCTCGGCGCTATCGGCGGCACCTCGCCGGTCAGGCTGGCGGAGGTGGCGTTGATGATCACGTCCACCGGTTCCTGCAACCAGTCGAAACCACTGGCCGACACCGGCCCCAGATCACAGAACAACTCGGCCAGCAGCTCGGCCTTGTCCACCGTGCGGTTGGCGATGATCACCGACGCCGGTTTTTCCGCCAGCAACGGCTCCAGCGCGCCACGCACTGCGCCACCAGCACCGAGCAGGAGGATGCGTTTGCCGGTCAGGCTGAAACCGGCGTTCACCGTCAGGTCGCGCACCAGGCCGGCGCCGTCGGTGTTGTCGCCCAGCAATGAACCATCGGCCAGTTTGCTCAAGGTGTTTACCGCACCAGCCCGTTGCGCACGAGCAGTCAGGCTGTTCGCCAGACGATAGGCCTCTTCCTTGAACGGCACAGTGACGTTGGCGCCGCGACCTTCCTGAAAGAACGCCGTGGCGCAGCCACTAAAGTCGTCGAGTGGCGCCAGCAGGGTGCTGTAGTCGAGGCGTTGCCCGGTCTGCTCGGCAAACAGTTTGTGGATCATCGGCGATTTGCTGTGGCCGATCGGGTTACCGAAAACGACGTAACGATCCATCAGCAGTCCTCAGCGAGCCAGTCGCGATCTTGCAGGAAGTAGTCGGTCAGGCGCGCTTCTTCGCTGCCGGGCTCGGCTTTGAAATCGTAGGCCCAGCGCACTTGCGGCGGCAGCGACATGAGGATCGACTCGGTACGCCCCCCCGATTGCAGGCCGAACAGGGTGCCACGGTCATACACCAGGTTGAACTCGACATAGCGGCCACGGCGAAATTCCTGGAATTCACGCTGTTTGGCGGTGAACGCATCATGTTTGCGGCGCTGCACGATCGGCAAGTAAGCGTCGATGTAGGCGTCGCCGATGGCACGCATGAAGGCGAAACTGGTATCGAAGTCCCACTCGTTCAGGTCATCGAAGAACAGGCCGCCGATGCCGCGTGGTTCGTGGCGGTGCTTGATGTGGAAGTAGGTGTCGCACCAGGCCTTGTAACGCGGGTAGACGTCTGCACCGAACGGCGCACAGGCCTGCTCGGCAACGCGGTGCCAGTGGATGCAGTCTTGTTCGTTGCCGTAATACGGGGTCAGGTCGAAGCCGCCACCGAACCACCAGACCGGCTCTTCACCTTCCTTTTCGGCGATGAAAAAGCGCACGTTGGCGTGGGACGTCGGCACATGCGGGTTGTGCGGGTGAATCACCAGCGACACGCCGAGGGCTTCGAAACCGCGCCCCGCCAGTTCCGGACGATGAGCGCTGGCCGATGGCGGCAAGCCGCTGCCGAACACGTGGGAGAAGTTGACGCCGCCCTTTTCGATCACCGTGCCGTTTTCGATCACACGAGTACGACCGCCACCGCCAGCGGGCCGGGTCCAGGCGTCTTCGACGAAGCGCGTGCCGCCGTCCTCGTTTTCGAGTGCAGCGCAGATGCGGTCTTGCAGGTCGAGCAGATAGGCCTTTACGGCGTCGGTGCGGGTCGTCATGGCTTCACCTTGAATCGGGGCATCACTACGCGGCGCCCCGCAGGCGGGGGTCGACGCAAATGGGCGCGTAGCATACCACCGCAGGCAAGCGCACCGCAGTTGACGAAGATCAAGCAGGAGAGTTGGATAGGGGGCTCACGAAAGACCCAAGGAGAGCAGGCAGATGGCAAAGCGTATCCAGTTCCGCGCCCACGGCGGTCCCGAAGTGCTCGAATATGTTGACTACGAACCCGCCACGCCCGGCCCGAATCAAGTGCGCGTAGCCAACAAGGCAATCGGCCTGAACTTCATCGACACCTATTTCCGCAGTGGCCTCTATGCACCGCCAGCCTTGCCGTCAGGCCTGGGCGCGGAAGGTGCCGGCGTCGTTGACGCGGTCGGTAGTGACGTCACCCGCTTCAAGGTCGGTGATCGTGTGGCGTACGGCAGCGGCCCGTTGGGTGCCTACAGCCAGTTGCACGTATTGCCCCAGGACAACCTGGTGAAACTGCCGGACGAAATCAGTTTTGAAACCGCAGCCGGCGTGATGCTCAAGGGCTTGACCGTGCAGTACCTGCTGCGCCAGACCTATGAACTCAAGGGCGGCGAAACCATTTTGTTCCACGCCGCCGCCGGTGGCGTCGGTTCGCTGGCCTGCCAATGGGCCAAGTCACTGGGGGTGAAGCTGATCGGCACCGTCAGCTCGAAAGCAAAAGCCGAACTGGCCAAGGCCAACGGCGCCTGGGCGACCATTGATTACAGCCATGAAAACGTTGCCCAACGCGTGCTGGAGCTGACCGACGGCAAGAAAGTCCCGGTGGTCTATGACGGCGTCGGCAAGGACACCTGGCTGACCTCGCTCGACAGCGTGTCGCCCCGCGGCCTGGTAGTGAGTTTCGGCAATGCGTCCGGTGCCGTGGACGGGGTGAATCTGGGGATACTTGCGGCCAAGGGCTCGCTGTACGTGACCCGGCCGACCCTGGCGACCTACGCCAACAACGCCGAGAACCTGCAACGCATGGCCGATGAACTGTTCGAGATGATCATCAGCGGCAAGCTCAAGGTCGAAATCAGCCAGCGTTACCCACTGGCCGATGCGGCGAAGGCGCAGACCGAGCTGTCGGCTCGGCGCACGACCGGCTCGACCATCCTGCTGCCCTGATAAAACCTTCGGCGTCTTGCCAGTCAGGGTTTCAGAACCCGGCTGGCAAGGCAGTTTGAACGCCTTCACAACTGCAGCGGATGACACGCCAATGGTTTTTGCACGGGGTGGCCAACCGTCGCGTGACCAGGTTGTTGAAGCGCCGCGAGGATTTGCCGCCACTGCGCAGATAACACCCAGTAATCGCCGCGTGCGCGCTGTTCGATGTGCAAGGCATTGGAAGCGATGGGCATCAGGCCGAAACGCTGATAAAAGCGCAGCTGTTGCGACCTGCACAGGGCGGTGACGCCCTGGTAACCGCTTTTTATCGCCCACTCGGTAGCCGCCGCCAGCAGACCGTTGACCGCCACCGGTAGCGGGTTGGTCGAGTACGAGATCAAACGGCTGAATTCGACATGGCGTGACAACGCCACCGTCGGAGAAACATGTTGCTGCGCCAGCGACACCCATTCGAACGGTGCCGGAGTCGCCCTCAGCACCGCCAGCGGCTGGTCGTGCCGGTACAGCAGAAAATGCGTACTGCGCGACCTTATCGCCAGTTTCTCTTCGAACATACGGGCCCTCGACGTCAGCATGTAATGCTGCAGCCGAAGCCGAAATTGCCGATCAATGAACCGGTCGAACTCCTGAGTATCCGACCCCGCTTCAAGCCTCACGATACGGCAACCCTCATGATGACTCTTCAACGTCACCTGAAGCGCCTGCAGGTAATCCGTGAGTTGCAAATCCGTAGTGTCCATTCTTTCTCCGCAGACCTTAACTTATCGAAGTATTTCGAGTGCAGGGAAAGGATGGTTGCTTTTGGCAAATCCGCCACGCAACGAGGTCTGATAATCCAGTCGGAAAAATCAATGAATCCAGATAGTTGGCGAATTTTCAGACAAGAAAAGCAGCCCCATTGCAGGATAAATCGCAGACACGCGTAGTACTCCTCGCCATCAAACCGAGGAGTACTGACCTTACAAAGGTATGGGCCGAATCAGTCGGGGCGAATGACCTTGCCAGTCGCCAGATCACGGATCACGCTGGGGTTCTTGCGCCCGCCCAATTGTCCGCCGAGGATCAGATCGAGCTGCCCGCGGAAATACTGCTCGACCCGTAACCGCGTGCGCGCTGCCGGCCGGCCTTGCGGGTTGGCCGAGGTGGAGATCAGGGGCCCGACCATGGAACACAAATCGCGCACCTGTGGATGATCACTGACCCGCAGCGCCACGGTGTCATGCACGCCCGTCACCCACTCGGGCAACAGGTTCTGATGCGGCACCAGCCAGGTATTCGGCCCCGGCCAGGTGCTGGCCATGCGGTCGATCCACTCCTGCGGGAAGTCTTCGAACAGGAAGTCGAACTGGCGAATGTTGTCGGCAACCAGAATCAGGCCTTTGTCGACCGAACGATTCTTGATCGCCAGCAGCCGATCCACCGCTTCTTCGTTCCACGGGTCGCAACCCAGGCCCCAGACGGCTTCGGTTGGATAGGCAATCACCGCCCCGGCGCGAATCTCTCGTGCGGCTTGTTGCACACGCCAACTGTTAACCATGAAAAAATCTCCGCAAACAGGTTTCGCGCAGTTTACCGATCTTCCCCGTAAAACCTAGCTCACGCGCGCAAACCAGCGGCCATTTTCACTCACCGCCCGGCCCTCCATTTCCAGCTCCGTGAGGGCGGCCAACACCTTGGGCAGTGTCCAGCCGCTGCTGTGGGCCAAGGCTTCACTGGTGTGCGGCGCAGCATGGAGCAGGCATAACAAGGGATGATCGGCACTCGGCGTGCCTGTGGACAGGGCCGGATGTTGCCAGCCTCGCAGGGCTTCGAGGATATGTTCGATGGTTTCCACCAGCACCGCGCCGTCGCGGATCAACTGGTGACAGCCCCGGGCGCCGGGGTGATGGATCGAGCCGGGAATCGCATACACCTCGCGCCCCTGTTCCGCCGCCAGCCGTGCGGTGATCAGCGAACCACTGGCGACACTCGCCTCGACCACCAGTACGCCGAGGGATAAACCGCTGATGATCCGGTTACGTCGCGGAAAGTTGCTGGCGCTGGGTCCGGCATCCAGCGGAAACTCCGAAAGCACGGCGCTGCCGGACGCGATCATCGCCTCGGCCAGTCGCTGATTGCGCTGTGGATAAAAATTTTCCAGTCCAGTGCCCAACACCCCGACGGTCAGCCCGCCAACGTCCAGTGCAGCTTGATGCGCGGCAGCATCAATGCCCAAGGCCAGGCCACTGGTGATGACAAAACCGGCCCCGGCCAGGCTGCGCGAAAACGCCACTGCGGTGTCCATCCCCGGGCGCGAGGCGCGGCGACTGCCCACCATCGCCAGTTGCGGTTTTTCCAGAATATGCGGATCGCCCGCGACGAACAGCAACGGTGGGGGATCGGGAATCTGCGCCAGCAGTGCCGGGTAATCCGCTTGATCCCACATCAGCAAATGCTGCCCGGGCTGCTCTAGCCAGCGCATCGCATGGCTGGCGCCGTCGCGCACTTCAGGGCTGCGCCGGGCCTCGGCACTCGCCGCCGGCATACCCAGTGAGCGCCAGGCTGTGGCCGGAGCGCTGAGCGCCTTTGATGCCGAGCCAAAGGCTTCAAGCAACCTGGCAAAACGTTTCGGGCCGATTCCCGGCAAACGGTGCAGGCGCAAACGCGCTTCCAGTTCCGCAGGGGAGACCGGCGTACAGACAGACAGCGGCATGGATCATCCTTGATCGTTATAAGCCCCGAACCATTCGGAACAAGCTGTGGATAACTCTGTTGGTAACTTGTTGAGCCTGCTAAGGGTTTCGCACCTTGTCGAGCACCGCCAGTGAGCGCGATGCGTTGAGGACGAGGCCGTAGCTGAGCTTTTCGTAAGTGCGGAACACCATCAGCAAACCAGCCCGCTCATCGGGAATTTTCAGCGGCTGGCCGGTAATCCGGTCGCGCACGGTCTCACCGGTTTTCATCACCACCAGCACATTCCCTTCGGCGAGGCCGTCGCGTTTGCCCTTGTTCAGGGTCACCACGTCCATCACGCCGATCTGCGTGACACCGCGCGGCACGTCGATAATCACGCCGTTGATGTGGGTGGCGGGCGCGCTGGGCATGAACGTCGAGTTGATCGAACGCTCTTCGCCACTGAACAAGCGGTCACCCAGACGCACCTCCTGCGTGGTGCGTTGCAGGGCAAGGGTGGCGACGTCACCTTCGGTGGCGACGATTTCACCGCCGCCGATGTCGTCGGCGTTGATCCCGAGAAACTCCTTGGTCTGTGGGTCGGTGTAGACCTTGCCTTGACGAAAGATGCCGTACACCGGCTGGTTCGGGTCGAAATGGCCGCGGGCGAAAATCCGGTCGCCGGTGCCGCTGAGCACCCGTTCGGCGTCGCCGGCGACGATGTACGGCGCCTTGTCGAAGTCCTCGACCTTGTCGACGATGCGGTTGCTCAGGAGAAAACTGTTGATCGACTTGAGTGGAATGCTCGGAATCGCCTCGGCCACCGGACTGGTGCGGATGCGCGGCGACAGTTTGATCGTGCCCCGTGACTCGCCTCGATTGAGGGTCAGTTGCGGCTGGCCGTTGACGTAGCTGAGCGTCAGGGTGTCGCCGGGATAAATCAGGTTGGGGTTTTCGATCTGCGGGTTGGCCCGCCACAGCTGCGGCCATTGCCAGGGCTCGCGCAGGTATTTGCCGGAGATATCCCAGAGGGTATCCCCCGAAACCACCGTGTATTGCTGTGGAAAACCATCCCTGAGTTGCACTTGCCCTTGCGCCACGCCGGCCGAAGCCAGAAGCAGCAGGGCGAGTAGTGTTTTCCTCATGCAGCGAATCCCTTTATCATGTGCGTTCGCGTGAACCGTCAGAGCCCCCGTGGCTCGCTACTGCAAACTGCATTAGCTACGCTTCACAACGGTAGCCTGCATCTTCGGACCTGCCAGGCCATCGACCCGACTTTACTCAACATGTGCAGCAATCAGCCTATGGCCATTTTAAACATCCTCGAATTCCCGGACCCGCGTCTGCGCACTATCGCCAAGCCTGTGGCCGTAGTGGACGACGAAGTGCGTCAGTTGGTCGATGATATGTTTGAAACAATGTATGAAGCGCCGGGCATCGGCCTCGCCGCGACCCAGGTCAACGTGCACAAACGTATTGTCGTGATGGACCTTTCCGAAGACCGCACCGAGCCACGGGTGTTCATCAACCCTGAGTTCGAATCGCTGACCGACGAGATGGATCAGTACCAGGAAGGCTGCCTCTCGGTACCGGGCTTCTACGAAAACGTCGACCGCCCGCAGAAGGTCAAAATCAAGGCACTGGACCGCGACGGCCAACCTTACGAACTGATCGCCGAAGGCCTGCTTGCGGTGTGCATTCAGCACGAATGCGACCACCTCAACGGCAAGTTGTTCGTCGATTACCTGTCCACGCTCAAACGCGACCGGATCAAGAAGAAACTGGAAAAGCTCCACCGCCAGAACGCTTGATGCCCCTCTTCAAAGGCTTGCTGCGGCAAGCCTTTTTCTTTTTATGAGACGCCTTCCATGACTGAGCCACTGCGCATCGTTTTTGCCGGTACCCCGGAATTTGCCGCCGAACACCTCAAGGCCCTGCTGAACAGCCCTTACGAGATCGTTGCGGTCTACACCCAGCCGGATCGTCCGGCCGGTCGTGGGCAAAAACTGATGCCGAGCCCGGTCAAACAACTCGCCCTGGAAAACAATATCCAGGTGTTGCAGCCACCGACCCTGCGCAACGCGGATGCTCAGGCAGAGCTTGCCGCATTGAAGCCGGACTTGATGGTGGTGGTCGCCTACGGCCTGATTCTGCCGCAAGCGGTGCTGGATATTCCGCGCCTGGGTTGCATCAACAGTCACGCTTCGCTGCTGCCACGCTGGCGCGGTGCGGCGCCGATCCAGCGCGCCGTGGAACACGGTGATGCCGAAAGCGGCGTGACCGTGATGCGCATGGAAGCCGGCCTCGATACCGGGCCGATGCTGCTCAAGGTCGTCACCCCGATCAGCGCCGACGACACCGGCGGCACGCTGCACGACCGTCTCGCCGAGATGGGCCCGCCAGCGGTGGTGCAGGCGATTGCCGGCCTGGCCGCAGGCACGCTCGAAGGCGAAGTGCAGAACGACGCGCTCGCCACCTACGCGCACAAACTGAACAAGGACGAAGCACGCATCGACTGGAGCCGTCCAGCAGTCGAGCTGGAACGTCTGGTGCGCGCCTTCAACCCGTGGCCGATCACCCACAGCACGCTCAACGGTGAAGCGCTGAAAGTACTGGCGGCAACACTTGCTGAAGGCAAGGGCGCGCCAGGCGAAGTGCTCAGCGCCAGCAAGGACGGTTTGATCGTCGCTTGCGGCGAGCAGGCGCTGTGCCTGACCCGCCTGCAATTGCCCGGTGGCAAGGCGCTGAACTTCAGCGACTTGTTCAACAGCCGTCGTGAGAAATTCGCCGTCGGCACCGTGCTCGGCGCCGTGGTGGACGCGCAATGAACCCGCGTCTGGCCGCCGCCAAGGCACTCGCCGCCGTGCTCAGCGGCAAAGCCTCGTTGAACAGTTCGCTGCCGACACAACTGGACAAGGTCGAAGACCGCGATCGCGGTTTCACCCAGGATCTCGCGTTCGGCACCGCGCGCTGGCAACCACGCCTGTCGGCGCTGGCCGAGAAGCTGCTGCAAAAGCCGTTCAAAGCTGCGGATGCCGATGTCGAGGCGCTGCTGCTGGTCGGTCTCTATCAATTGCTCTACACCCGCGTGCCGGCCCACGCCGCCATCGGCGAAACCGTGGGTTGCGCCGACAAGCTGAAAAAGCCTTGGGCCAAAGGCCTGCTCAACGCCGTGCTGCGCAATGCCCAGCGCGAAAGCGAGACGATTTTCGCCGAACTGGAGCGCGACCCGGTGGTGCGCACGGCTCATCCGCGCTGGCTGCAAAAATCCCTGAAGGCCTTCTGGCCGGAGCAGTGGGAAGCCATCTGCGCGGCGAACAACGCGCATCCACCGATGATTTTGCGGGTCAATCGCCGCCATCACAGCCGCGACGCCTATCTCGGTTTGCTGTCGGACGCTGGCATTGCTGCGACGCCATGCGTCTACAGTCGCGACGGCATCGTCCTCGAATCCGCTGCCGATGTACGCAGCCTGCCGGGCTTCGCCGAGGGCTGGATCAGCGTGCAGGACGAGCCCGCACAACTGGCCGCCGATCTGCTCGATCTGGCGCCGGGCCAGCGCGTGCTCGACGCCTGCTGCGCCCCGGGCGGCAAGACCTGCCACATCCTCGAAGCCGAGCCGGCGCTGGCCGGCGTGGTGGCGGTGGATCTGGAAGCCAAGCGTCTGGTGCGCGTTAAGGAAAACCTTGAACGCCTCGGTCTAAACGCCGAACTGATCGCCGCCGACGGCCGCGATACGGCGAAATGGTGGGACGGCAAGCCGTTCCAGCGCATTCTGCTCGACGCGCCATGCTCGGCGACCGGGGTGATCCGCCGCCACCCGGACATCAAGCTGACCCGTCAGCCAGATGACATCGTCGCCCTCGCGCAACTGCAAGGCGAGTTGCTCGACGCGATGTGGAAAACCCTCGAAGTCGGCGGCATCCTGCTGTACGCCACCTGCTCGACCTTGCCGACCGAGAACACCGAAGTCATCGCTGCGTTCCTCGAGCGCACGCCCGGTGCCCGCGAACTGGATCTGGCCACCTCGGCCGGGATCAAACAGCCCCATGGTCGCCAATTGCTGGCCCAACAGGGTGGGCATGACGGGTTCTACTACGCCAAGCTGATCAAGATCGCTGCCGCGCGCGGCTAAACGGATTCAACGGAGTGACTGGATGAAAATCATCATCCTCGGTGCGGGACAGGTCGGCGGTTCG
>NZ_QAIU01000335.1:0-24849 GCF_003061205.1 Pseudomonas sp. HMWF006 | reverse complement strand
GCGACCGCCTCGACATCCGCACCGTGCAGGGCCGGGGCTCGCTGCCGTCGGTGCTGCGTCAGGCCGGCGCCGACGATGCCGACATGCTGGTGGCGGTGACCAACAGCGACGAGACCAACATGGTCGCCTGCCAGGTTGCCCACACGTTGTTCCACACCCCGACCAAGATCGCCCGGGTGCGCGAAGCGTCCTACCTCAATCGCGAGGAGCAGTTGTTCCAGAACGAAGCGATCCCGGTCGACGTGCTGATCAGCCCCGAGCAAGTGGTGACCAACTACATCAAGCGCCTGATCCAGCATCCCGGCGCCTTGCAGGTGATCGACTTCGCCGAGGGTGCAGCGCAACTGGTCGCGGTGCGCGCCTATTACGGCGGGCCGTTGGTGGGTCAGCAACTGCGGCAGTTGCGCGAGCACATGCCAAATGTCGAGACTCGCGTGGCAGCGATTTTCCGCCGTGACCGACCGATCCTGCCGCAAGGCGACACGGTGATCGAAGCGGACGATGAAGTCTTCTTCATCGCCGCCCGTGAGAATATTCGCGCGGTCATGAGCGAAATGCGCCGCCTCGACGAAACCTACAAACGCATTGTCATTGCTGGCGGCGGGCAAATCGGTGAACGCCTGGCCGAGGCCATCGAAAGCCGTTATCAGGTGAAGATCATCGAGATGAGCCCGGCACGTTGCCGCTATCTCTCCGACACCCTCGACAGCACCGTGGTGTTGCAGGGCAGCGCTTCCGACCGCGACCTGCTGCTGGAAGAGAACATCGCCGACGCCGACATCTTCCTCGCGCTGACCAACGATGACGAAGCCAACATCATGTCGTCGTTGCTGGCCAAACGGCTGGGGGCGAAGAAGGTGATGACGATCATCAACAATCCGGCCTACGTCGATCTGATTCAGGGCGGCGACATCGACATCG
The DNA here is from genome assembly GCF_003061205.1 of Pseudomonas sp. HMWF006. Classification (NCBI taxonomy): domain Bacteria; kingdom Pseudomonadati; phylum Pseudomonadota; class Gammaproteobacteria; order Pseudomonadales; family Pseudomonadaceae; genus Pseudomonas; species Pseudomonas sp. HMWF006. Next base: position 23,928 of record NZ_QAIU01000335.1, on the reverse strand, counting down.
CCATCAGCCCGCAGCTTGCGACCATCGGCACCTTGCTGGCGCACGTGCGCCGCGGCGATATCGTCAGTGTGCACTCACTGCGTCGCGGTGCTGCGGAAGCCATCGAGGCGATTGCCCACGGTGATGCGAAGTCGAGCAAGGTAATTGGCAAACCGATCGAGAAGATCGGCCTGCCACCGGGCACCACCATCGGCGCGGTCATTCGCAACGAACAGGTGATCATCGCCCACGATGACACGGTGATCGAAGCGGGCGACCATGTGATCCTGTTCCTTGTGGATAAAAAGCATATTCGCGATGTGGAGAAGCTGTTTCATGTGGGGTTGAGCTTCTTCTGATCCGGAATGAGCGTTGCCTTCATTGGCCCCATCGCTGGCAAGCCAGCTCCCATAGGTTTTGTGGTTGTTCACATATGTGATGTGCACCCGAGAACCCTGTGGGAGCTGGTTTGCCAGCGATGACAGCGCCACAGATCTTCCCTGACACAGCAGAAAAGGAATCCACCGATGCTCGAATCCCTGGAAAAAATGCTCGCCAAGGGTGTGGATAACTCCTTGCTGCGCTTCGGCCTGGGCAAGGGCTATCTGGATCTTGGGGAAAATGCCAAGGCTGCCGAGCACTTTGAGCGCTGTGTCGGCTTCGATCCAAAGTACTCGGCGGCCTGGAAACTGTTGGGCAAGGCACACCTGGCGCTGGGCGATCACGCCGCTGCGCGGCAGGCGTGGGAACAAGGTCTGGAAGCAGCTCGCGTCCATGGCGACAAGCAGGCCGAGAAGGAAATGGCGGTGTTTTTGAAAAAGCTCGATCGTCAGGCGCAATAAATCAGAGGTAGCGAAGACCGATACCCTCGGCATCCACCGTCACCACTTCCATGCGCACCCGTGGCGCACCTGTGGGTAAACCCTGCACCTGTCCGTAAACCACTGCGCCTTTGGGCAACGACGCCAGCCGCGGATGCTGCACATACACGCCGGTAGGCGTGAGGTTGCGCGTCTGGCCGAGGCATTCGCCGAAGCTGTCGTGAGTGATCTTGATGCGAAACGATTTGCGGTGTTCGGACATCTTGTTGCGCCCTTTGATGAACGGTTGTGGATAACCTCGGCAGTGAGGTTATCCACAGAACATGCCAATCAGCTCAATACCAGCGCTCTTCGCCCGGCGGACGTTTCTTGAAGCGCTTCATGCTCCACATGTACTGGCTCGGGTACGCCGCCACGTAACGCTCGACGACTTTACTCATCGCTGCGCAAGACTCGGCGGTATCGGTGCTGTACATGGCTTCGGGCGCGGCTTCGAGAATCACTTTGTAGCCAGAGCCGTCAGGCAGGCGCAGCGCATGCAGGAACACACCCACGGCCTTGCCGCCAGCCAACATGTTTGGCACGAACTTGCTGGTCAGCGCCTGCGTGGCGAAGAACGGCACGAAGATCCCGGCGGATTCGGCCGGTTCCGGGTCAGCCGGAATGCCCACTGCACCACCTTTGCGCACTTCCTTGATCACACTGAGGATGCCTTCCTTGGTGGAGGCGGCGACTTTGTTGCCCAGTTGCACACGCTGCTTGCGCAGCAATTCATCCACAGCCTTGAGCTTGGGCGGACGATAAAAAATGATCGGTTTGCACTGGCTGCAATAGAAGTGGTTGAGCACTTCCCAGTTGCCCAGGTGGCTGGTGATGCCGACTACGCCTTTGCCCGAGGCCAATGCGTCCTTGAGAATGTCGAGGCCTTCGACTTCGCGCACCAGATCAATGGAGCGCTGTGCCGGCCAGATCCACGCGCAAGCGCTTTCGGTCAGCGACTTGCCGATGTCTTTCAGGCTCTGGCCGACCAGACGCTCACGTTCGGCCGGGTCCATCTGTGGAAAACATTTGGCGAGGTTGATCCGCACCACGTCGCGAGAACGGTTAGGGGTTTTCCACATGACCCAGCCGATAGCCGAACCAACGGCCTGCACGGCCCGCCATGGCAGCAGGGCAAACAGCCGCAGAGCGCCTACCAGCAAGGCGCCTTTAAACTTTTCCACAGGTCACTCCTGATCTTGTGCGGTGCGCGAGGCGGCCATTCTAACCGCCGTTGGCGAGCTGCGCGTAGCGGTCGCAATCCTGAGTGTGATCCATGACCATGCCCGAGGCCTGCATCAACGCGTAGCAAATGGTCGGGCCGACGAACGTGAACCCGGCCTTTTTCAGGCCTTTGCTCATCGCCAGCGCTTCGGGGGTGATCGCCGGAACTTCGCTGCGATCCTTGAAGTGATTGATGATCGGCTGGCCGCCAACGAACGACCAGAGAAACGCCACCGGGTCCTCCAGCGCCAGCCAGGCCTGGGCATTGCGCCGGGCGGCATTGAGCTTGAGGCGGTTGCGGATGATCCCGGGGTCGAGCATCAATTCGTCGATTTCGGCGTCGCTCATCTGCGCCACGCGTTGTACGTCGAAGCCGAACAACACTTCGCGATAACGCTCGCGCTTGCGCAGCACGGTGATCCAGGACAGCCCGGCCTGGAACCCTTCGAGCAAAAGCAACTCGAACAAACCCTGCGCATCGCGTAGCGGCGTGCCCCACTCCTGGTCGTGATAAGCCATGTACAACGGATCTTCGGTACACCAAAAGCAGCGTGGCATAAGGCTCCAGGGGGCGTGCGCAGCAATGAATCGGGTATACTCCCGCTCTTTAAATCGCAGCCCAAGAAACAGGTGAATTTCGTGAGCCAGCCTACGCCAGCCGTGCGTACCTTCCAAGACTTGATCCTCGCGCTCCAGCAATACTGGGCCGAGCAAGGTTGCGTGGTACTTCAGCCCTACGATATGGAAGTAGGCGCCGGCACTTTCCACACCGCGACCTTCCTCCGCGCCATCGGCCCGGAAACCTGGAACGCCGCTTACGTGCAGCCAAGCCGCCGTCCAACTGACGGCCGTTACGGCGAAAACCCGAACCGTCTGCAGCACTACTACCAGTTCCAGGTAGTCCTGAAGCCGAACCCGGACAACTTCCAGGAATTGTACCTGGGCTCCCTCAAGCATGTCGGCCTGGACCCGCTGGTCCACGACATCCGCTTCGTCGAAGACAACTGGGAATCGCCGACCCTCGGCGCCTGGGGTCTGGGCTGGGAAGTCTGGCTCAACGGCATGGAAGTGACTCAGTTCACTTACTTCCAGCAAGCGGGCGGCATCGAGTGCTACCCGGTGACCGGCGAGATCACTTACGGTCTCGAGCGTCTGGCCATGTACCTGCAAGGCGTGGATTCGGTCTACGACCTGGTCTGGGCTGACGGTCCGTTCGGCAAAGTGACCTACGGCGACGTGTTCCACCAGAACGAAGTGGAGCAGTCCACCTACAACTTCGAACACGCCAACGTCGACAAACTGTTCGAACTGTTCGACTTCTATGAAAGCGAAGCCAAGCGCCTGATCGAGCTCGACCAGCCGCTGCCGTTGCCAAGCTACGAAATGGTCCTGAAGGCGTCGCACACCTTCAACCTGCTGGATGCGCGCCGGGCGATCTCGGTGACCGCGCGTCAGCAATACATTCTGCGCGTACGCACCCTGGCGCGTTCCGTTGCGCAAGCCTACCTGCTGGCACGCGCCAAGCTGGGCTTCCCGATGGCGACCCCGGACCTGCGTGACGAAGTACTGGCCAAGCTGGAGGCTGCACAATGAGTGCGCAAGATTTTCTGGTTGAACTGGGCACCGAAGAACTGCCACCCAAAGCCCTGAACACCCTGGCTGAAGCGTTCCTCGCCGGTATCGACAAGGGCCTGCAAGCGGCAGGTCTGAGCTACGAAACCAAAACCGTCTACGCCGCGCCGCGTCGTCTGGCTGTGCTGATCACCGCATTGGCCACCCAGCAGCCGGATCGCAGCATCAACCTCGACGGCCCGCCACGTCAGGCGGCGTTCGACGCTGAAGGCAACCCGACTCAAGCGGCACTGGGCTTTGCCAAGAAGTGCGGCGTCGAGCTGAGCGAAATCGACCAGAGCGGTCCGAAACTGCGCTACAGCCAGAACATCGCCGGCAAGCCGACCGCAAGTCTGCTGCCGACCATCGTCGAAGATTCGCTGAACGACCTGCCGATCCCGAAACGCATGCGTTGGGGTGCGCGCAAGGAAGAGTTCGTGCGTCCGACCCAGTGGCTGGTGATGCTGCTCGGCGACCAGGTCATCGACTGCACCATCCTCGCGCAAAAGGCTGGCCGTGACTCCCGTGGTCACCGTTTCCACCACCCGGAAAGCGTGCGCATCGGTTCGCCGTCGAGCTATCTCGCTGACCTGCGTGCCGCTTATGTATTGGCCGACGCCAACGAGCGTCGCGAAATCATCAGCAAGCGCACCGAAGAACTGGCGACCCGTCAGGAAGGCACGGCAATCGTTCCGCCAGCACTGCTCGACGAAGTGACCGCCCTGGTTGAATGGCCGGTGCCGCTGGTGTGCTCGTTCGAGGAACGTTTCCTCGATGTGCCGCAGGAAGCACTGATCACCACCATGCAGGACAACCAGAAGTACTTCTGCCTGCTGGATGCCGACGGCAAGTTGCTGCCACGTTTCATCACTGTGGCCAACATCGAAAGCAAAGACCCGCAGCAGATCATCGCCGGTAACGAGAAGGTGGTGCGCCCACGCCTGACCGACGCCGAGTTCTTCTTCAAGCAAGACAAGAAGCAGAAGCTCGAAGCCTTCAATGATCGCCTGAAGAACGTGGTGTTCCAGGAAAAACTCGGCAGCGTCTACGACAAGGCCGAGCGCGTTTCCAAACTGGCTGCGTACATCGCCGCGCGCATTGGCGGCAACGCTTCGTGGGCCGCTCGTGCGGGTCTGCTGTCGAAGTGCGACCTGGCCACCGAAATGGTCGGCGAGTTCCCGGAGATGCAAGGTGTCGCCGGTTACTACTACGCACTGAACGACAACGAGCCGGAAGACGTCGCGCTGGCCCTCAACGAGCAATACATGCCACGTGGTGCCGGTGCTGAACTGCCGGCAACCCTGACCGGTGCCGCCGTTGCGATCGCTGACAAGCTCGACACCCTGGTCGGTATCTTCGGTATCGGCATGCTGCCGACCGGCAGCAAAGACCCGTATGCCCTGCGTCGTGCGGCATTGGGTGTGCTGCGTATCCTGATCGAGAAAAAACTCGATCTGGACCTGAACGACGCCGTGGCTTTCGCCGTGACTGCGTTCGGTGCCAAGGTCAAGGCTGCCGGCCTCAACGAAGCGGTGCTGGAGTTCATCTTCGACCGTCTGCGTGCGCGTTACGAAGACGAAGGCGTGGATGTCGCGACCTACCTGTCGGTGCGTGCCCTGAAGCCGGGTTCGGCGCTGGACTTCGACCAGCGTGTGCAAGCGGTGCAGGCCTTCCGCAAACTGCCGGAAGCGGCAGCGCTGGCGGCGGTGAACAAGCGTGTGTCGAACCTGTTGAGCAAAGTCGAAGGCTCGGTGCCGACCGTGGTCGAGGCCAAGTATTTCGACAACGCCAACGAGTTCTCGCTGTACTCGGCGATCCAGCAAGCGGATCAGGCGGTGCAGCCAATGGCCGCCGCGCGTCAGTACAACGAATCGCTGGCTCGCCTGGCCGCCCTGCGCGAGCCGGTGGATGCGTTCTTCGACGCCGTCATGGTCAATGCCGAAGACGCCAAGGTCCGGGCCAACCGCTATGCGCTGCTGGCGCGCCTGCGTGGCTTGTTCCTGGGTGTTGCCGACATTTCGCTGCTGGGTTGAGGGACTGCTGTTGAAACTGCTGATTCTCGATCGGGACGGAGTGATCAATTACGACTCCGACGCTTACATCAAGTCGGTAGAGGAGTGGATTCCGCTGCCCGGCTCGATCGAGGCGATTGCGCAGTTGAGCAAGGCCGGCTGGACGGTGGCGGTGGCCACCAACCAGTCGGGCATTGCTCGCGGCTACTACGACCTCACCACCCTCGACGCCATGCACGCGCGCCTGCGTACGCTCGTGGCGGAGCAGGGCGGTGAAGTCGGTTTGATCGTGTATTGCCCGCATGGGCCGGACGAAGGTTGCGATTGTCGCAAGCCGAAACCGGGGATGTTGAAAACCATCGCGGCGCATTACAACGTCGAGCTGGCCAATGTCTGGTTCGTCGGCGACAGCCTTGGTGACCTGGAGGCCGCCAAAGCCGTCGATTCACAGCCAGTTTTGGTAAAGACCGGAAAAGGCGCAAAGACTCAGGGCAAAACCCTGCCGGTTGGCACTCTGATTTTTGACGATCTGGCGGCGATTGCCGCAGAACTTATCCACAACTAGAGTACTTCTGAATTCCTGACCAGGGATTGATCGGGAGTGCGTTTGAACACTCGGGCATTGCCCCGTAACGGTAAACGTCACTATGTCGATACTGCGGGCCATCAGAATTTTTCTCTTTTACCTGCTGCTGGGCACCACCTCCCTGCTGTGGTGCAGCTTGAGTTTTTTTATCGCGCCGTTTTTGCCATTCAAGGCGCGTTATCGTTTTATCAACGTGTACTGGTGTCGCTGCGCCTTGTGGTTGACCAAGGTGTTTCTCGGGATCGGTTACGAAATCAAAGGCGCGGAAAACGTGCCTGAGCGGCCCTGCGTGATTCAGTCGAACCACCAGAGCACCTGGGAGACGTTCTTTCTCTCCGCTTATTTCTCGCCGTTGAGCCAGGTGCTCAAACGCGAACTGCTGTACGTGCCGTTCTTCGGCTGGGCCATGGCCATGCTGCGACCGATCGCGATTGATCGCGACAACCCGAAAGCCGCGCTCAAGCAAGTGGCGGCGAAGGGTGACGAGTTGCTCAAGGACAACGTTTGGGTGCTGATCTTCCCGGAAGGGACCCGCGTGCCCTACGGCACTGTCGGCAAGTTCTCCCGCAGTGGTAGCGCACTGGCCGTCAATGCGGCGCTTCCGGTGCTGCCGATTGCACACAATGCCGGCAAATTCTGGCCGAAAATCGGCTGGGGGAAGATGTCCGGCGTGATCACCGTGGTCATCGGCGAGCCGATGTATGCCGAAGGCACTGGCCCGCGCGCCATTGCCGATCTGAACGACCGGGTGCAAGCCTGGAACGAACAGGCGCAACGGGACATGGGCTCGCTGCCACCGGCGCCACAGGCCTCGGCCGGAAGCGATCAGGTGGCTGTCTGAATTTTGTGGATAACCTGTGTACGGTTTTGTTGAAAAAGCCAGAATATTGAAATCAAGTAATTGATTTATATACATATTTCTCAAGCTAATAAAACATCGAAAAACGTGCATAAGTTTTTTTTGGATGTAAAAAAACCGGCTGATATAGCCGGTTTTTTTGTGCCTGTCATTCGTGGATAAGCGGCAGCTCAAGCAGAAAGGTTGTGCCTTGATCGACGACGCTTTGACAGTCGATCCGGCCGCCATGATGGTCGACCACAGCTTTGACCATCGACAAGCCGAGGCCGACGCCATCAATGCCTTGCGCAGAGGAAAACCGCCGGTACTGGCTGAACAGGTCAGGCAACTCCTCGGCGGCGATGCCTTTGCCCTGATCCGTCAGTTCGCAGCGCAACCATTGTGCGTGGCAACTGACACGCAATTGAATGGTGGTGTCGGCGGGACTGTACTTGATCGCATTTTCCAGCAGGTTGAATAAGGCCCGGGTCAGCAGGGCCTGATCGGCCATGACCAGCCGCTCCTGGGATGGCTCATCCATGTCATGCAGCAGCTCGATGCGTTTCTGCTGGGCGATGGGCAATGCTTGATCCAGTACATCCAGCACCAGCATGGCGAACAGACTCGGCTGAAAGTGATAGGACTCGGACTCGGCGCGTGCCAGCAGCACGAAACCATCGGTCAGATCCAGCGCTCGGCGTACCTGGCGCTCGATCTGCTCGAACAATGGCGAGTCTGCGCCCGCCTGATGACGGTGCACATCGAGCAGAGCGAGGATCGCCGAATGCGGCGCACGCAGGTCATGAGACAAGAAGCGCAGCAGAACTCCGCGTTGTTCCTCGGCGGCGCGCTCGGCACTGAGGTCGGTCAGGCTCAACAACCAGCCGATCGGCGTGTCCCCGTCGACGGGCAGCAACGCGGCGCGCTCCAGGCGCAGGCTACGTTCCTTGTGATCGCGAAATTCCAGCAGGGGCAGGGAGGACAGCGAGGGGCGTGGCTCTGTGGATAACTCGGGATAGCCAAGCAGTGCCAGTTGACCGAGCACATCGTCGCCCACCAGATTGTTATCAAACAGGCTCCGCGCCTTGCGATTGCCCAAAAGGATCTGCCCTTTGGGATCGCTGATCAGGGTCGCCACCGGCAGATACTCCAGGCCATCGGCGATAAAACGCCGAGTGTCGCGGGTGCGGCTCATGGCTTGCTCAAGCGCCATGATCTGGCCCTGCAAGTGATCAGCCCCGGTGAATTGTGTGCGGCGGCGTTCAGGGAATACTTTCGGCTCACTGTCCAGCCGCGCCAACTCCCATCCAAAATAGGTCAGCACCACACTCAGACGCCGCCAGTTCCAGATCAGATAACCAAACAGCATGCCCAGCACCGCAGGCGTAGGCGACCACCAATGGCGGATTTCAGCCAGGCCCGCGCTGGTTATCAACACACCCGCCATGCCAACCAGTGTTATCCAGAGCGCCCAGCGCGGTCGCCACAACAGCAATCCAAGCACACCCGCCACGAGGCCAACGGATAGCAAAGCGCCCATACCCGGCGAGGTGTCATGCAAGTTGACCTGTGCCCGATACGACAACAGCGCAGTCAGCGGTAACAGCACTAGACTTATCCACAACCACTCACGCACCAGTTGGCGAAACAGGCGCTGCACTTGACTGGGTTCACGGCTTTCACGCCGGCGCGGGCTGGTCATGGACAAAAAGAGCAGGGCAGTGTGAATGGTTTCATGGGGCACAGGTCTGAGACGTAGACCCGAAGAATCATAGCGGACGTCGACCAACGGCGGGCCGCTTACTTTCATGGCATCGGCCGAGCGACTATGGTTCACGGCCAACAGCCCAAGCATCAAGGAATCACCGCGTATGCGCGTTGCGATACTGGACGATGAACCGGCCGAACTGCGCCGGGTCGAGCAAACCCTGCAGCAAATGGCCAGCGCCGGCGAGCAGCCCTGGTCACTGCACAGTTTCGAGCGCGGGGAAGACTTGCTGCGCCAGCTGCGCCGGGAAACCTTCGACCTGCTTATCCTCGACTGGCAACTGCCCGACCTCACCGGGCTGGCCCTGCTGCGCTGGACCCGCGAACACATGGAAGCCCCGCCGGCGGCGATCATGCTCACCAGTCGCGATGGCGAGAGCGATATCGTCCAGGCACTGAATGCCGGTGCTGACGATTACGTCAGTAAACCGTTCAGACCCAACGAGTTGAAAGCACGGGTGGCCGCAGTACTGCGCCGGCACAGCCAGCAGCGCACGGCTGCAACGGAAGTGCTGAGCTTCAATGACCTGACCTTTGATGATGCCGAACTGACCGTCACCCGCGAGGGCAAACCGATCGTCATGACCGAGCGCGAGTATCGCCTGGCCCGCTGCCTGTTCAGCAATCTTGGCCGGCCGTTATCACGGGATTATCTGTATGAACGGTTTTGGCCACATGAAGAGATGGCGTCGTCTCGGCCACTGGATACGCATATCTATCGGCTGCGCAACAAACTGGGACTGACAGCGGATCGCGGGTGGCAGTTGCTGACGATTTATGGGTATGGGTACCGGTTGGAGAGTGTGGCGGCGGGGTCCGAATAGAAAGTAAAAGATCGCAACCGTTGGCAGCGCCTACTGGGCTGCGATCTTTTACTCTGCCAATAAAAAGGCCAACGCATCTGCGTTGGCCTTTTGTTTGACGCCGACCGGAATCAGAAGTCCAGGTTGGATACCGCCAGAGCATTGCTCTCGATGAAGTCACGGCGAGGTTCGACCGCATCACCCATCAGGGTGTTGAAGATCTGGTCTGCGCCGATGGCGTCTTCGATGGTGACTTTCAGCATGCGGCGCACGCTTGGGTCCATGGTGGTTTCCCACAGCTGATCCGGGTTCATTTCGCCCAGACCTTTGTATCGCTGGATGGTGTGGCGCTTGGTGCTTTCGGCCATCAGCCAGTCGAGGGCTTCCTTGAACTCGGTGACCGCTTTCTTGCGCTCGCCACGCTGGATGTACGCGCCCTCGTCGAGCAGGGTGCTCAGTTGAGCGCCGAGGGTGACGACGGTCTTGTAGTCGTTGCTGCCGAAGAAGTCGCGGTTGAACGTGACGTAGTTCGACAGGCCGTGGGAGATCAGTTCGACCTCTGGCAGCCACACGCCACGTTCACGGTCTTCACGCAGGCTGGCCTTGTAGACCAGACCCGACTTCTCGACGGTGCGCAGACGCACTTCGTACTGGGCCAGCCAGTCTTGCATCTTGGCGTGGTCGCCAAGCATTTCCAGGCTGACAGCCGGCAGGTAGATGAAGTGCTCGGTCAGCTCCTGCGGGTACAGGCGCGACAGACGCTTGAGGGTCTTCATCACCATGCGGAAGTCGTTAACCAGACGCTCCAGCGCTTCACCGGAAATGCCCGGGGCTTCTTCATTCAGGTGCAGGCTCGCATCTTCCAGGGCCGACTGCGTCATGTACTCTTCCATGGCGTCGTCGTCTTTGATGTATTGCTCTTGCTTGCCTTTCTTGACCTTGTACAGCGGCGGCTGGGCGATGTAGATGTAGCCACGCTCAATCAGCTCCGGCAACTGACGGAAGAAGAAGGTCAGCAGCAGGGTACGGATGTGCGAACCGTCGACGTCAGCATCGGTCATGATGATGATGTTGTGATAACGCAGTTTGTCGATGTTGTACTCTTCGCGACCGATGCCGCAGCCCAGCGCGGTGATCAGCGTGCCCACTTCCTGAGACGAGATCATCTTGTCGAAGCGTGCCTTCTCGACGTTGAGGATCTTGCCTTTCAACGGCAGGATCGCCTGGGTCTTGCGGTTACGTCCCTGCTTGGCAGAGCCGCCCGCGGAGTCACCTTCCACGAGGTACAGTTCGGAGAGTGCCGGGTCTTTTTCCTGGCAGTCAGCGAGCTTGCCCGGCAGGCCGGCGATGTCCAGCGCGCCTTTGCGGCGGGTCATCTCACGGGCCTTGCGCGCTGCTTCACGGGCACGGGCCGCGTCGATCATCTTGCCGACAACCAGCTTGGCTTCGTTCGGGTTTTCCAGAAGGAAGTCGGAGAAGTACTTGCCCATCTCCTGCTCGACCGCAGTCTTCACTTCGGAAGACACCAGTTTGTCTTTGGTCTGCGAGCTGAACTTCGGATCAGGCACCTTCACCGAGATGATCGCGGTCAGGCCTTCACGGGCATCGTCACCGGTGGTGGCGACTTTGTGCTTCTTCGCCAGACCTTCCTGCTCGATGTAGTTGTTCAGGTTACGCGTCAGGGCCGAACGGAAACCCACCAAGTGGGTGCCGCCGTCGCGCTGCGGAATGTTGTTGGTGAAGCACAACAGGTTCTCGTTGAAGCTGTCGTTCCACTGCAGGGCGATTTCCACGCCGATGCCGTCTTCACGCTGGATGTTGAAGTGGAACACCTGGTTGACCGCAGTCTTGTTGGTGTTCAGGTATTCAACGAACGCACGCAGGCCGCCTTCGTACTTGAACAGCTCTTCCTTGCCGCTGCGTTCGTCCTTGAGGACGATGCCGACACCGGAGTTGAGGAAGGACAGTTCACGAATGCGCTTGGCCAGGATGTCCCAGCTGAAGTGAATGTTCTTGAAGGTTTCGCTGGAAGCCTTGAAGTGGATCTGGGTGCCGGTGGTTTCGCTGTCGCCAACGATGGCCATCGGTGCCTGAGGCACGCCGTGGACATAGGTCTGTTCCCAGATCTTGCCGCTGCGGCGCACAGTCAGTACCAGCTCTTCGGACAGGGCGTTCACTACCGATACGCCTACACCGTGCAGACCGCCGGATACCTTGTAGGAGTTGTCGTCGAACTTACCGCCGGCGTGGAGGACGGTCATGATGACCTCGGCGGCGGAAACGCCTTCCTCTTTGTGCACGTCTACCGGGATGCCACGGCCGTTGTCTTTAACGGTGATGGACTCATCCGGGTGGATGATGATGCTGATGTCGTCGCAATGGCCGGCGAGGGCTTCGTCGATCGAGTTGTCGACCACCTCGAACACCATGTGGTGCAGACCGCTGCCATCGTCGGTGTCACCAATGTACATACCGGGACGTTTGCGTACGGCATCCAGGCCTTTCAGCACTTTAATGCTCGTTGAGTCGTACGTATTTTCTTCGCTCAATGCCTTCACTCCCGATGGTCGTGGGTCTGGGTGATACGGCCCTGTTCCACGTGGAACAGAGCGACTGGCGTTTCCGTCTGCCAGCCTTCCCTCAATAATTCGTGATCTACACAGGTGATGAACACCTGGCAGCGTAAGTCTTCCAGCAAGCGGCACAGCGCGCGACGGTGGGCCTCGTCCAGCTCGGACGGCAAGTCATCCACCAGATAAATACACTGCCCGCGTCGGGCCTGGCTCACCAGATGCCCCTGGGCAATCCGCAAGGCACAGACCACCAGCTTCTGCTGACCCCGGGACAAGATGTCCGCGGCGTTGTGTGCGCCCAATCTAAGACGCAAGTCAGCGCGTTGCGGCCCGGCCTGGGTATGACCCATTTGCTGATCCCGTTGCACGGAGCCAGCCAGTACGGCACTCAATTCCCGGTCCTTGTCCCAGCCTCGGTAATAGCTGAGCGTCAAACCTTCAAGCTCAACCAGTTCGCTCAAGGTCTGTTCAAAGACTGGTTTCAAGGCTTTGATGTAAGCGCGGCGGTATTCATCGATTTCAGCGCTGGCCTGGCACAGTTCCCTGTCCCAAACCGCTTGCGAAACGGCGTCAAGTGTACCATGCCGCAGCCAGGAGTTTCTCTGGCGCAAGGCCTTCTGCAAACGTTGCCAAGTGGCCATGAACCGCGGCTCGACGTGGAACACACCCCAATCGAGAAACTGCCGGCGAATCTTCGGCGCCCCTTCGAGCAGGCGGAAGCTGTCGGGGTTGATCAACTGCAGCGGCAGGATCTCGGCCAGTTGCGCAGCGCTACGGGCGTTCTGGCCGTCGATGCGGATCTGGAACTCACCCTGACGGTCACGGGAGATCCCCAACGCGCTGTGACCACCCTCGGCCAGCTCGACCTGACCGAAGACGGTGCAGGCGAGTTGTTCGTACTGAATGACCGGCAACAGCCGCGTGCTACGAAACGAACGGGCAAGCCCCAGCAGGTGAATGGCTTCCAGAACACTGGTTTTGCCGCTGCCGTTGGCGCCGTAAAGAATGTTGATGCGGGGGGAGGGGGAGAAGGTCACCGGGTGCAGATTGCGCACCGCGGTGACCGAAACACGACTTAAGGACATCCAGAATCAGCTGATTACAGACGCATCGGCATGACAACGTAAGCCGAGTCGTCATTGTCGGACTCTTGCACCAGCGCACTGCTGTTGGAGTCGGACAGGATCAAGCGAACCTGCTCAGTGGTCATCACGCCCAGCACGTCGAGCAAGTAGCTCACGTTGAAGCCGATTTCCAGCGAGCCGCCGTTGTATTCAACGCCCACTTCTTCTTCCGCTTCTTCCTGCTCCGGGTTGTTGGCCTGGATCTTCAACTGACCGCTGGCCAGTTGCAAACGAATGCCGCGGTACTTCTCGTTGGACAGAATCGCAGTACGGCTGAACGCTTCACGCAGGGCCTGACGATCGCCCAGTACCAGTTTGTCGCCACCTTTGGGCAGTACACGCTCGTAGTCCGGGAATTTGCCGTCAACCAGTTTCGAAGTGAAGGTGAACTCACCGGTGGTGGCGCGGATGTGGTGCTGGCCGAGCACGATGCTGACATTGCCATCAGGTTCGGTAAGCAGACGGGCCAGTTCGAGAATACCTTTGCGCGGCACGATCACCTGGTGGCGATCCGGCTGAACGATATCGGCCTGCATCGAGCACATCGCCAGACGGTGACCGTCGGTGGCCACGGCGCGAATCACACCCGCCGAAACTTCCAGCAACATGCCGTTGAGGTAATAACGCACGTCCTGCTGGGCCATGGCGAAGCTGGTGCGTTCGATCAGACGACGCAGTTTGCTCTGCTCCAGGCTGCAGGTCAGTGAGCCCGGGCCTTCTTCAACGGTCGGGAAGTCGTTGGCGGGCAGGGTCGACAGGGTGAAGCGGCTACGACCGGCCTTCACCACCAGCTTCTGCTCGTCGACCTTGATGTCGATCAGCGCATCGTTGGGCAGGCTTTTGCAGATGTCCATCAGCTTGCGCGCAGGCACGGTGATGGAGCCTGTTTCAGCCGGCTCTTCAAGTTGCACACGACCGACCAGCTCGACTTCCAGGTCGGTACCGGTCAGCGACAGTTGCTGGCCTTCTACAACCAGCAGCACGTTGGAGAGTACCGGCAAGGTCTGTCGGCGCTCGACGACGCCTGCGACCAGTTGCAGGGGTTTCAACAGGGCTTCGCGTTGAATGGTGAAATGCATGGTCTAGTCCCTTGCCTTAATAAGCTGCGCTGGTGTTCATCAAGTGGTCAGTGTACGCAGCAGGTTCTTGTAGTCCTCGCGGATGTCCGCGTCGGATTCCTTAAGTTCGTTGATCTTGCGGCAGGCGTGCAACACGGTCGTGTGGTCGCGGCCGCCAAACACATCGCCGATTTCCGGCAGGCTGTGGTTGGTCAGTTCCTTGGACAATGCCATGGCCACCTGACGCGGACGAGCCACCGAGCGCGAACGGCGCTTGGACAGCAGGTCGGAGATCTTGATCTTGTAGTATTCGGCGACAGTGCGCTGAATGTTATCCACAGAGACCAGTTTGTCCTGCAACGCCAACAGGTCTTTCAGGGATTCGCGAATCAGCTCGATGGTGATGTCACGACCCATGAAGTGCGAGTGGGCGATCACGCGTTTCAGCGCGCCTTCCAGCTCACGGACGTTGGAGCGAATGCGCTGGGCAATGAAGAACGCGGCATCGTGCGGCAACTCGACTTTGGCCTGGTCGGCCTTCTTCATCAAGATCGCGACACGGGTTTCCAGCTCAGGCGGCTCGACAGCAACGGTCAGGCCCCAGCCGAAGCGGGATTTGAGGCGCTCTTCAAGGCCTTCGATTTCTTTCGGGTAGCGGTCACTGGTGAGAATGACCTGCTGGCCACCTTCAAGCAGGGCGTTGAAGGTGTGGAAAAACTCTTCCTGCGAGCGCTCTTTGCGAGCGAAGAACTGAATATCGTCGATCAGCAAAGCATCCACCGAACGGTAGAAACGCTTGAACTCGTTGATCGCGTTCAGTTGCAGCGCCTTGACCATGTCGGCCACGAAGCGCTCCGAATGCAGGTACACAACCTTGGCATTCGGGTTCTTCTTTAATAGATGGTTACCCACCGCGTGCATCAAGTGGGTTTTACCCAGGCCGACGCCACCATAAAGGAACAGCGGGTTGTAGCCGTGCTTCGGGTTATCCGCCACCTGCCAGGCCGCTGCGCGGGCGAGCTGGTTGGATTTACCTTCGACGAAGTTTTCGAAGGTAAAGGTGCGGTTCAGGTAACTGGTGTGCTTGAGCGCGCCTTCGACCTGCACGGTGCGCTGTTCGGCGCGAACCGGAGCCTGTTGCGACGCGGCACCGGCCATCGGATCGAAGCTGTCGCGGGACGGCTCTTCACTGACTTCGGCGCTTTTCTGCGTGGAGCGCTTGGCCGCAGCTGGGGCGGGTGCAGGGGCAGGCGCGCTGACCGGAGCGGCAGTCGCCTGCGCCTGGGAAACCTGCGCGGCGGCCAATGGTGCATTCGGCGCAGCCCGGGGTGCCGAGCTGCGCTTGCTGCCTATTAATAAGGAAAGCGCGGGCGCCATGCCGTTGCCATGCTCATCCAGCAGTTCAAGGACACGGCCAAGGTACTTTTCGTTGACCCAGTCCAGCACGAAACGGTTCGGTGCGTAGACGCGCAACTCGTCGCCTTCGGCTTCGACCTGTAGTGGACGGATCCAGGTGTTGAATTGTTGGGCAGGCAGCTCATCGCGCAAAAGCTCCACGCACTGCTGCCAAAGTTCCACTGACACGGATATCCCCTAAGTTGAAAGCCGGTGAGGCAAAAACAAGCGGCCATTGTAGCGGCGAGCCGTCCACTTATCCACATGCAGGTGGCCTGCCGATCATGATTTATCAATGCGTTAACCACTAAAAAGGCGACCAACGGTGTGTGAATAAGCTCTGTGGATAACCGCCTCTGAGGGCACTGGACAACTGGGGGCGAAACTCGGTGGATAACCTGCCTGTGGATAACAGCCCTTTCCACACACAGGTTATCCGACAGCGCAGCACAGGCTGAACACGGTTTTCCACTGTAGTTGTCATTCTCTGTACATCACGTCGTACAAGGGCTTATGGCACTTATCCACAGAAGGAGGCGGGTCTAGCTTTTATAAGCTTTACAGAAAAGCTTTAAATAATTCCCTTCTTTATTTTTATGTATGGCGAACACGCATTCCCGAAGAAACGCTCCGGAGATCTATTTATAAGGAAACGTTGGTTGGAAATTGACCTGAAGGCTTGCTTTCTCTAGAATCCCCGGTCTCTTAAAACGGGGGCCATTCCGGCCCGTTGTGGACGAACCAGGTAACACGACATGAAACGTACTTTCCAACCAAGCACTATCAAACGCGCTCGTACCCACGGTTTCCGTGCTCGCATGGCTACCAAGAACGGTCGTGCCGTCCTGTCGCGTCGTCGCGCCAAAGGTCGTGCGCGTCTGGCAGTTTGATAATCCGGCACTGGAGGTGAGTCAGGACTTCAGTCGGGAAAAGCGTTTGCTTACTCCCCGGCATTTCAAGGCAGTCTTTGACTCCCCTACCGGCAAGGTTCCGGGGAAAAATCTCCTGCTCCTTGCACGCAACAACGATCTTGATCACCCCCGTCTTGGGCTGGTTATCGGGAAAAAGAGCGTAAAGCTCTCCGTTGAGCGCAATCGCCTCAAACGTCTGATGCGCGAATCGTTCCGTCTGCACCAGGATTCACTGGTTGGCTGGGACATCGTTATCGTCGCGCGCAAAGGTTTGGGTGATGTAGAAAACCCCGAATTGATTCAGCATTTCGGCAAACTCTGGAAGCGTCTGGCTCGTAACAAGCCGGTTCCGGCAGTCAAAACCGAAACTGTAGGGGTAGACAGTCCAGATGCGTAAACTGGCCCTCGTTCCGATCCAGTTTTACCGCTACGCCATTAGTCCCCTGATGGCCGACCACTGTCGTTTCTACCCCAGTTGTTCCTGCTACGCGTTAGAAGCCATCGAAAATCATGGCCTTCTGCGCGGTGGCTGGCTGACCTTTCGTCGTTTAGGTCGCTGTCATCCGTGGAATCCCGGTGGTTATGACCCGGTTCCACCTATCCCTACCTCCCGTTCTTCTTCGATGGCCGAGTAATCATGGATATCAAACGCACGATCCTGATCGTCGCCCTGGCAATCGTGTCCTACGTTATGGTTCTTAAATGGAACCAGGACTATGGCCAGGCTGCCCTGCCGACTCAGAATGTTGCTTCCAGTACGACTACATCCGGTTTGCCGGACACCGCCACTGGCAATAACACTGCCGCCAGTGACGACATTCCGCGCGCCGCTAGCGATACCAGCGCACCTGCCGAAACTCCGGTAGCCGCCAGCAAGGATCTGATCCAGATCAAAACCGACGTGCTCGATCTGGCGATCGATCCACAGGGTGGTGACGTTGCTCAACTGACCTTGCCTCTGTATCCACGTCGTCAGGATCGTCCTGATGTGCCGTTCCAGCTGTTCGATAACGGCGGCGAACGTGTTTATCTGGCACAAAGCGGTCTGATCGGTACCAACGGCCCGGATGCAAATCCTGCCGGTCGTCCGGTTTACTCCTCGGAGAAGAAGACTTATCAACTGGCTGACGGTCAGGACCAACTGGTCGTCGACCTGAAATTCAGCAAGGACGGCGTCAACTACATCAAGCGTTTCACCCTGAAACGCGGCCTGTATGACGTAGCCGTTTCCTACATTGTGGATAACCAGAGCGCACAGCCCTGGAGCGGCGCGATGTTTGCCCAGCTGAAGCGCGATAACAGCGCTGATCCTTCGTCCACAACCGCTACTGGCACCGCGACTTACCTGGGCGCTGCCCTGTGGACAAGTTCGGAGCCGTACAAGAAAGTGTCCATGAAGGACATGGACAAGGCACAGCTGAAAGAAACCGTCACCGGTGGCTGGGTCGCCTGGCTGCAACATTACTTCGTGACAGCCTGGATTCCGGCCAAGGGCGAAAACAACATCGTCCAGACCCGTAAAGACAGCAAAGGCAACTACATCATCGGTTACACCGGTCCTACACTGACCGCTGCTCCGGGTGCCAAAGTTGAAACCAGCGCTGTGCTGTACGCCGGTCCGAAAAGCCAGGCGGTGTTGAAAGAGTTGTCCCCAGGTCTGGAACTGACCGTCGACTACGGCATTCTGTGGTTCATTGCCCAGCCAATCTTCTGGCTGCTGCAACACATCCACGCCATTGTCGGTAACTGGGGCTGGTCGATCATCTTCCTGACCATGCTGATCAAGGGTCTGTTCTTCCCTCTGTCGGCTGCCAGCTACAAGTCGATGGCGCGCATGCGTGCCGTTGCGCCGAAACTGGCGGCTCTGAAAGAGCAACATGGCGATGACCGGCAGAAAATGTCGCAAGCCATGATGGAGCTGTACAAGAAAGAGAAGATCAATCCACTGGGCGGCTGCTTGCCGATCCTCGTGCAGATGCCGGTTTTCCTTTCGCTGTACTGGGTTCTGCTGGAAAGCGTGGAAATGCGCCAGGCGCCGTTCATGCTGTGGATCACTGACCTGTCGATCAAGGATCCGTTCTTCATTCTGCCGATCATCATGGGTGCAACCATGTTCATCCAGCAGCAGTTGAACCCGACTCCGCCGGATCCGATGCAGGCGAAGGTCATGAAAATGATGCCAATCATCTTCACCTTCTTCTTCCTGTGGTTCCCTGCAGGTCTGGTGCTGTACTGGGTTGTGAACAACTGCCTGTCGATTGCACAACAGTGGTACATCACGCGTAAGATCGAAGCGGCGACGAAAAAAGCCGAGGCGTAACTTGCACTGTGGATAACACCACTCAAAACGCCCCCTAGTGGGGCGTTTTGCTATCTGCCACTTTTGTCTGGATTCCGGTTTATGAGCACACCTCGTGAAACCATCGCCGCTGTCGCCACCGCTCAAGGTCGTGGCGGTGTGGGCATCGTCCGTATTTCCGGGCCGTTGGCCAGTGTTGCAGCGAAAGCCATCAGCGGCCGAGAACTGAAACCGCGTTATGCCCATTACGGGCCGTTTTTCAGTGACGACCAACAGGTGCTCGATGAAGGCCTGGCGCTGTATTTTCCCGGCCCGAACTCGTTCACCGGCGAAGACGTGCTGGAACTGCAGGGCCACGGTGGCCCGATCGTTCTCGACATGTTGCTCAAGCGTTGCCTGGAACTGGGCTGCCGTCTGGCTCGCCCGGGCGAATTCAGTGAGCGAGCATTCCTCAATGACAAACTCGACCTGGCCCAGGCCGAAGCGATTGCCGACCTGATCGAGGCGAGTTCTGCACAGGCAGCACGCAATGCCCTGCGTTCCTTGCAAGGAGCGTTCTCCCAGCGTGTGCATAACCTGACCGAGCAGTTGATCAGCCTGCGAATCTATGTCGAAGCGGCCATCGACTTTCCGGAAGAAGAAATCGACTTCCTTGCCGATGGCCATGTGCTGAGCATGCTCGACAAGGTACGCGACGAATTATCCACAGTGCTGCGCGAAGCCGGGCAGGGCGCATTGCTGCGCGATGGCATGACCGTAGTGATCGCCGGCCGACCGAATGCCGGCAAGTCCAGCCTGTTGAATGCTTTGGCGGGGCGTGAAGCTGCGATCGTCACCGAGATCGCCGGCACCACGCGGGACATTCTGCGCGAACATATCCACATCGACGGCATGCCGTTGCATGTGGTGGATACCGCTGGTCTGCGCGATACGGACGATCAGGTGGAAAAGATCGGCGTGGAACGTGCGCTCAAGGCCATCACAGAAGCCGATCGAGTGTTGTTGGTCGTCGATGCGACAGCGCCGGAAGCAGCAGATCCGTTTGCCCTGTGGCCGGAATTCCTCGAAACCCGGCCCGATCCGGCGAAAGTGACCCTGATCCGCAACAAGGCGGATCTGACGGGCGAAGCGATTGCCCTGGAAGTCAGCGAGGATGGCCACGTCACCATCAGCCTCAGCGCCAAATCGGCGGGTGAGGGGCTGGAATTGCTGCGCGAACACCTCAAATCCTGCATGGGCTACGAACAGACCTCGGAAAGCAGTTTCAGCGCACGCCGCCGGCATCTGGAAGCGCTGCGCCACGCCAGTGCAGCGCTGGAACACGGACGCGCACAATTGACGCTGGCCGGGGCCGGTGAACTGTTGGCTGAAGATTTGCGTCAGGCACAGCACGCTCTGGGTGAAATCACCGGGGCATTCAGCTCGGATGATTTGCTTGGAAGGATCTTCTCCAGCTTCTGCATCGGCAAATAACTCTCCTGCTATTCACAGACAGGTCCGTTCGCGACCTGTCTGCTTCCCTCCTTTTTAAATTCCTTCCACGAGTGCCGGGCAGATTTTTCCGCCCTGAGCGGTTTTCCGCTGCCCGCTGTCTCCTCGTTCATCAGATTTCTGTGGATTAAGCTCTGTGAATAACTGCCACTGAGGTCAGTTGATAACAGGGCCTCAAAACTGGATATAACCCGCCCTGTGGATAACCACCTCATTCATCCACAGGCTTACACCGGTTATCCAAGGGCCTCATGGGCACATGACCACAGAGTTTTGAATCTCTGTACATATTGAAAATAAAGGCCTGTAGAGATCTATCCACAGAAAGGATGGGCAGTAAGAATAAACATAAAAACAAAGGTTTTATAAATTTCTCTCTTTTTTATTCTTTTAACTTCGAGTTCTCCACAGCTGGTTAAATTTTGTGCAAAGGGTTCTTTAGGAAGGGCGAAGTCCCTATACTTGTCGACCAGGTCCAGAAACCTGATCTCAAACTATTCCTGAATGACCTAATTAAGCAGGCACGAGGTGCGTGGTGGATTTCCCTTCCCGTTTTGAAGTGATCGTCATCGGCGGCGGTCATGCCGGTACCGAGGCAGCACTGGCCTCAGCACGTATGGGGGCAAAAACCCTGTTGCTGACGCATAACGTGGAAACCCTCGGTGCCATGAGCTGCAACCCGGCCATCGGTGGCATCGGCAAAAGCCATCTGGTCAAGGAAATTGACGCCCTTGGCGGCGCGATGGCCATGGCGACCGACCTGGGCGGCATCCAGTTTCGCGTGTTGAACAGCCGTAAAGGCCCTGCCGTACGGGCGACCCGTGCGCAAGCCGACCGCATTCTGTACAAGGCCGCTGTCCGCGAGATCCTGGAAAACCAGCCGAACCTGTGGATATTTCAACAGGCTGCTGACGACCTGATCGTCGAGCAGGAACAAGTGCGTGGTGTTGTCACGCAAATGGGTCTGCGGTTCTTCGCCGATTCCGTGGTGTTGACCACCGGTACTTTCCTCGGTGGACTTATCCACATCGGTTTGCAGAATTTTTCCGGCGGTCGCGCCGGTGATCCGCCGTCGATTGCCCTGGCTCATCGTCTGCGTGAACTGCCCTTGCGAGTCGGGCGGCTGAAAACCGGTACGCCGCCGCGTATTGATGGCAAATCTGTGGATTTCTCGGTGATGACCGAGCAACCGGGTGATACACCGATCCCGGTGATGTCGTTCATGGGCAACAAGGAACAGCATCCGCGTCAGGTCAGTTGCTGGATTACCCACACCAACGCCCGTACCCACGAAATCATCGCGGCGAACCTCGACCGTTCGCCGATGTATTCGGCTGCCGGCGAGATTGAAGGCATCGGCCCGCGTTACTGCCCGTCGATCGAAGACAAGATTCACCGCTTTGCCGACAAGGAAAGCCATCAGGTGTTCATCGAACCGGAAGGTCTGACCACCCATGAGCTGTATCCGAACGGGATATCCACAAGCTTGCCATTCGACGTGCAATTGCAGATCGTGCAATCGATCCGCGGCATGGAAAACGCGCACATCGTGCGTCCGGGTTATGCGATCGAGTACGACTACTTCGATCCGCGCGACCTGAAGTACAGCCTGGAAACCAAAGTCATTGGCGGTCTGTTCTTCGCCGGGCAGATCAACGGCACCACCGGCTACGAAGAGGCCGGTGCACAAGGTCTGCTCGCGGGCGCCAACGCTGCATTGCGTGCGCAGGGCAAAGAAGCCTGGTGTCCGCGTCGCGATGAAGCGTACATCGGCGTGTTGGTCGACGACCTGATCACCCTCGGTACCCAAGAGCCGTACCGTATGTTCACGTCCCGTGCCGAATACCGTCTGATTCTGCGTGAGGACAACGCCGACCTGCGTCTGACCGAAAAAGGTCGCGAGCTCGGCTTGGTCGATGACGCGCGCTGGGCGGCCTTCTGCAAGAAACGCGAAAGCATCGAACTTGAAGAGCAGCGCTTGAAAAGCACCTGGGTACGCCCGGGCACGCAGCAGGGCGATGCGATTGCCGAAAAATTCGGCACGCCGCTGACTCACGAATACAACTTGCTCAACCTCTTGAGTCGTCCGGAAATCGACTACGCTGGTCTGGTCGAAGTGACCGGCAACGGCGCCGAAGACCCACAGGTCGCTGAACAGGTTGAGATCAAGACCAAATATGCCGGTTACATCGACCGTCAACAGGACGAAATCGCCCGTTTGCGCGCCAGCGAAGACACGAAACTGCCTGTGGATATCGACTACACCAACATTTCCGGTCTCTCCAAGGAGATCCAGAGCAAGCTGGGTGCGACGCGTCCGGAGACGCTCGGTCAGGCTTCGCGGATTCCGGGCGTGACCCCGGCAGCGATTTCGCTGTTGATGATTCATTTGAAAAAACGCGGCGCGGGCCGTCAGTTGGAGCAAAGCGCTTGAGTTCTAAGGTCACTTCGCAACACGCCGAGGAGTTATCCACAGGAGCCCGCGCGCTCGGTGTCAATCTCACTGAAACCCAGCACGAATTGCTGCTGGGTTATCTGGCCCTGTTGATCAAATGGAACCAGGCCTACAACCTGACTGCCGTGCGCGACCCGGACGAAATGGTTTCGCGGCACTTGCTCGACAGTCTGAGCGTGATGTCGTTCATCGAAAACGGCCGCTGGCTTGACGTCGGCAGCGGCGGCGGCATGCCGGGGATTCCGTTGGCGATCCTGTACCCGGACGCGCAAGTCACCTGTCTGGACAGCAACGGCAAGAAAACCCGTTTCCTGACCCAGGTCAAACTCGAACTCAAACTGGATAACCTGCAAGTTATCCACAGTCGCGTCGAAGCGTTCCAGCCTGCGCAGCCGTTCAACGGGATCATTTCCCGGGCGTTCAGCAGCATGGAAAACTTCACCAACTGGACTCGCCACCTCGGCGATGCCGATACACGCTGGCTGGCAATGAAGGGCGTTCATCCGGCCGATGAGCTGGTAGCATTGCCGGCAGACTTCAAACTCGATAGCGAACACGCCCTGGCCGTACCCGGTTGCCAAGGCCAACGCCATCTGCTGATACTGCGCCGCACGGCATGATTGGGAACACAAGCAAGAATGGCTAAGGTATTCGCGATAGCGAACCAGAAGGGTGGTGTGGGCAAGACCACCACCTGTATCAACCTCGCAGCATCCCTGGTCGCCACCAAGCGCCGGGTGCTGTTGATCGATCTCGATCCACAGGGCAACGCCACCATGGGTAGCGGTGTGGATAAACATGGCCTGGAAAACTCGGTCTACGACCTGCTGATCGGCGAATGCGATCTGGCCCAGGCCATGCACTATTCCGAGCACGGCGGTTATCAACTGCTGCCGGCCAACCGTGATTTGACGGCGGCCGAAGTAGTGCTGCTGGAAATGC
>NZ_QAIU01000334.1:0-3568 GCF_003061205.1 Pseudomonas sp. HMWF006 | reverse complement strand
GGAAGGTGTTGACGCTACCAGCAACGCTGTTGTTGCCCGCGTGAACGGTGTTCAGCCTACTTCGCTCAACGTGACGCTGGCGCTGTCGTCGGTGACCCCTCCATCGTCTGCTATCGATGCTGCCGATCCATCCAAGTGGTCGCCAGTGGTCGCTAACCCGACTTCGGGTTACAAACTGGCTGCCTACACCAACTTCATCTTCGGTCAGTGCTACAAGGATGCAGCCGTGGCCGCGGACGTCAAAGCCTTCCTGACCACTCACTACAGCAACCCGGGCAACAACACTGCGACTCAGGCCCACAAGTTTGTCGCCGTGCCTAACGCCTGGAAAACCGCTGTAACCGCCAACTTCATCACCAACACCTCGGGCAACAACCTGGACATCAACAACGCCAGCGTCTGCAACGCTATCGGTCGTCCTTTGTAAGCAGGTTGGTTTAGTCAGCTGTAACGGTGGCAGCCCTCCGGGGCTGCCATTTTTTTTGGCTCCCCGCGACACAGGCCCATAAATTCATTGCCATGTCTTATGCCTGGAAGAACGCGGTCATCGCCAACTTCGTCACTAACACCACCGGCAACAACCTCGATATCAACAACCCCAGCGTTTGCAACGGCATTGGCCGGCCTCTAAACGACAAATCTTGAAACCCAATGGCGGCCCTTTCTGGGACTGCCATTTTATTCGCCCGGCATTCGGTCCCGCGGATTGCGCGAATACTCCCCCAACATGAAGTTTGTGTGACATCCGTTCGGTCGCGCCCCTCGCCAACTGCCTATGACGTAACAGCAGGTTTTTGCATGCCTGCGGCCTTGTGTGGCAATCAAAAAGGATCTCGTAGTGATGCTCGCTCACCCATCCCGTCGTCGTACCAACGTTCTGTCCTCCAAGCGTGAAACCGGGGAGCCATCGCTGTGGCTGCTCAAGCCGTTGGCGCACGCCGTGGCGTTGTGTCTGGTGGCGGGCAGCGCGCAGGCGCAGACGGCGTTCAGTTCGAGCTGGTTTGCCGCCAAGGGCGCCGCGCAGCAAGCGGCAGCGGCACGGCCGAGCGTGGGCGGATTACCGGGGATGACGCCGCCACTGGCCCAACAGCAAAAAGCCAATCAGCAATTGCAGCGCTCGATCCAGACCTTGAACAACACCGTTGCCGCGATTGCCGCGCAACAAGCGGCGCAGGCCGCCGGGCGCACTGCTGCGTTGGGCACGGTGCAGTTCGTGCCGGACGGTCTGGGTGAGGGTGGTTTGAAGGTCGACAACAGCCTGACCCAGGGCTGGCAGAACGCGAAGGGCCCGCAGCAGACTCAAGTCGATGGCAAGACCACGGTGACGATCGAGCAGACTGCCGACAAGGCGATCCTTAATTGGGAGACCTTCAACGTCGGTCGCAACACCACGGTTGATTTCGCCCAGCAGTCGAACTGGGCAGTGCTCAACCGGGTCAACGATCCAAACGCCCGGGCCAGCCAGATTCAAGGCCAGATCAAGGGCAACGGCACGGTGATGCTGATCAACCGCAACGGCATCGTGTTCAGCGGCAGTAGCCAGGTCAACGTGCGCAACCTGGTTGCGGCAGCGGCGAATATCACCGACATACAGTTCCGCGATCGAGGTCTGTTTTTCGACAGCACCGGCACTCAGCCGACCTTCACCGATGCCGCTGGCAAAGTGTTGGTGGAGCGCGGTGCCTCGATTGAAACCCACAAACCGGCGGCTTCTATCGATGCCGGCGGCTACGCGTTGCTGCTGGGCAACGAAGTGCAGAACGACGGCAACATCAACACCGCCAAGGGCCAGACCGTGCTGGCAGCCGGTGACCGATTCTACATCCGCAAGGGCTCGGGCACCGAAGGCAATGCGCTGTCCACCACCTTTGGCAGCGAAGTCATTCCGGGCTTCAAGGCCGGTGCCGTTGCGGGCAAAGTCACTAACAACGGACTGATCCAGTCGTCGACCGGCGACATCACCCTTACCGGCCACGAGGTCGTGCAAAACGGCGTATTGCTCGCCAGCACTTCAGTTGCAACACGAGGCACGATTCACCTATCCAACCCGATCAACGACGCCACGGGCAGCGTGACCCTGGGGCAGAGCAGCGCCACGGCAATCATGCTCGACAGCAGCGACATGACCGCCCTCGACAGCCAGCATCAGGCCGCGCTGGCGGGCGTCACGGCCAACAATCGGATCCGTGGCGACCAGTCGCGCATCGAGATTCAGAGCGGTGGCAGTGTCGAGTTCCTGAGCGGCTCGATCACCCTGGCCACCGGCGGCCAGGTCGCGGTCAGCGCACAGCGTCGCAGTCTGGTGCGTGACGGCGCGATGATCGATGTCTCGGGTGCCATCGGCGTCAAAGTGGCGATGGAAAACAACAGCATCAAGATCAACGTGCAGGGCAACGAGCAGCGCGATGCGTCGGTCAACCGCGAGAAAGGCGCGCTCAACAGCAATGACATCTGGGTCGATGTGCGCGAGCTGGTATACGTGCCGGCCGGCACCAACGGCTACGCCACGGATCGCTGGTACACCGCCGGTGGCCTGTTGGAAGTCGGGGGTTATCTCGGCACTCAGGGCCACAGCGTCGGCGAATGGATGGCCCAGGGTGGCACGGTGAGTTTCGCCGGCAACGACGTGGTGACGGAAAAAGGCTCGCTGATCAACCTGTCCGGCGGCACCCTGGATGTGCAGAGCGGGCAGATTCGCCAGAGCTGGCTGCGCGGCGCCGATGGACGCTTGTATGAAGTCTCCCGCGCCCCGGGGGATCTGCTCTACACCGGGCTGTACAAAGGTTATGAAGACAGCAGCGAACGCTGGGGCCAGACCAGCTATTTCTACAACCCGCTGATCGCCCCGCGTTCACGTTTCGAATCGGGTTACACCGTGGGCCGCGATGCCGGGCAACTGGTGATTTCCACAGCGAACGCCGTGCTCGACGGGCAGATGATCGGCGATGTGTATCAGGGTGAACGGCAGAATCAGGCTTCGAAACCGGTGCTCGACGGCTATCAGCAGAGTCAGACCGCGCTGGCCCGGCGTGCGCAACTGATCGTCGGCAGTTACGATCCGACCTTTGTCGCGGCGTCGAGTGGGCTGCTCTACACCCTCAATCCGTTGCTCGATCAGATACAGATCGGTGGCTCGCGCCCGGTCGCCGGCAACGATTTTGATCTGACCGGCGCGGTGTCCGATGCCCGCAAGGGCAAGCTGTATCTCGATAACGATCAGCTCAACGGATTCCGTCTCGGTGCGCTCAAGGTTTCGGCCAAGGATCAGATCGCCGTTGACGGTGGGCTTACGCTCGACAGCGGTGGCGACATCACCCTGTACGCCCCGGATGTGCAGGTCGGCGCCGACCTGACCGCTCGCGGGGGCAGCCTGCGTCTGGGCAACGTACTCAATCAGTTCACTGGCGGTGCAAACACTGACACTCGTCTGGCGGCGAAAGCCGACAAGGCGACGCAAACCCGCATCGCCGAGGGCGTACGGCTCGACACCCGCGGCCTCTGGAGCAACCTGCGCACCAATCCGGACGATAACGCCAGCCTGGCGTATCTGAACGGTGGTCTGATATCG
>NZ_QAIU01000333.1:7144-8346 GCF_003061205.1 Pseudomonas sp. HMWF006 | reverse complement strand
GCCCTGCAACACGTGGCGGATGTGCGTCAGGTGTTCGGCAACAAGTTTGCGCCCAAGGACGTGATGATCGGCGAGACCGGCTGGCCCAGCGAAGGCCGCCAGCGCGAGACCGCCCTGCCGAGCCGAGTCAACGAAGCCAAGTTCATTCGTGGTTTTGTCGCGATGGCCGAAAAGGAAGGCTGGCACTACAACCTGATCGAAGCGTTCGACCAGCCATGGAAGCGTGGCAGCGAAGGCGCGGTTGGCGGTTACTGGGGTCTGTTCGACGCGGATCGTCAGGACAAAGGCGTACTCGCCGGGCCGGTGACCAATGTGCCGTACTGGAAGGAATGGCTGGGCCTCGGCGGACTGATTTTCCTCGGTACGCTGCTGCTCGGCGGCCGGGTGCGCAGCACACAATCGGCATTGATCCTGCCGCTGCTCGGTGCGGTGGCTGCCTGCTCGATCGGTGCCTGGGGCGATCTGGCGCGGGTGACCACGCGCTTTGCCAGCGAATGGCTGTGGGTCGGCTTGCTGACCCTGTTGAATCTGTCAGTGCTGGTGCACGCTGCGTTGACCTTGAGCGCCCGCCAGGGCTGGCGTGAACGCGCGTTCAATTGGCTGGAGCGCCGCGCCGGGTGGCTGGTCGCTGTGGCCGGTTTTGCCGCTGCGGTGATGATGCTGGAGATGGTGTTCGACGCACGTTATCGCAGCTTCGCCAGCATGGCGTTCATTCTGCCGGCGCTGGTGTACGTGTGCCGCCCGGTCAGTGTGCCGCGCCGGGAAATCGCCCTGCTGACCTTCATCATCGGCGCCGGGATTGCCCCGCAGCTGTATGAAGAGGGATTGTTGAATCAGCAGGCGTGGGGCTGGGCGCTGGTCAGTGGCTTGATGGTGGCGGCGCTTTGGCGCTGCCTGCGGGTTCGCAAGGGCTGATCTTCAGCGTCTGAACCGGCCTCATCGCTGGCAAGCCAGCTCCCACAGGTTTTCGGGGCGTACACACATGCTGTGTTCACCCACGCCCTTGTGGCAGCGGGCTTGCCCGCGATGACTGACTGTCAGGCGCTACGGGACGCCCGGACCAGGCGCAACCCGGCAATCACCAGCGCAAACACCGCCAACGTGGTGTTGTACAACGCCAGCGCCGGCAGGCCGAACGCCAGCGCGAGCACCGCCAGCCACCACCCTGCCCGCCCGGGCAACACAAACCCCAGCAGCGCCGC
>NZ_QAIU01000333.1:5162-7134 GCF_003061205.1 Pseudomonas sp. HMWF006 | reverse complement strand
CTCCATGAAGCCGTAACGCGCGCCATAGCTGGCAGCCAGCCACAACGGCAACAGGACGAGCAACAGCACCACGGGCAAGCGGCGAGACATGAATCACTCCAATCTACGGAAATCGGCGGCCAGCTTAATCGGACTTGTACCGTTGGCAAGTACTAACAACTGTTAACTGTTCATTCGGCCGCTGCAAAGTGTATCGTCCAGCTACTATTACTCCGAATTCTGCCTGTTTGGTGCCGAGGCATGGCACTTTGGCGCAAGCCCGGTGGTCATAGCCTGCGAACTTCATTCGGCACCTTCCTTTAAGGGATCCAGTCATGCTCCGTTCCTTGCGCTTCGCCGCGCTGTTCAGCGGCCTTATTCTGAGTGCGTCCGCACTGGCGGTGGATATCGATGCCGCCAGTTATGGCTATCCCCTGACCAACCCGTTCGAGGCAACCATCGCCACGACGCCACCGGACCTGCGCCCGGAATTGCCGTCCAACGACGACATCAACCAGTCCGACCACAGCATCACCTTGCGCCCGGAGCGGGCCTTCATCCTCCCGGACAACTTCTGGGCGGTGAAGAAGCTCACCTACCGCATCGCCCAGCAGGACAAACCGGCGCCGCTGATCTTCCTGATCGCCGGCACCGGCGCACGCTATGACAGCACGCTCAACGAATACTTGAAGAAGCTCTACTACAAGGCCGGCTATCACGTCGTGCAGTTGTCCTCGCCGACCAGTTTCGATTTCATCAGCGCCGCTTCACGCTTCGCCACGCCCGGTATCACCAAGGAAGACGCCGAAGACATGTACCGGGTGATGCAGGCCGTACGGGCGCAGCACCCGAAACTGCCGGTCACCGAGTATTACCTGACCGGCTACAGCCTCGGCGCCCTCGATGCCGCGTTTGTCGCGCACCTGGACGAAACCCGGCGCAGCTTCAACTTCAAGAAAGTCCTGCTGCTCAACCCGCCAGTCAACCTCTACACCTCGATCAGCAACCTCGACAAGCTGGTTCAGACCGAAGTGAAAGGCATCAACAACAGCACCACGTTCTATGAACTGGTACTGGGCAAGCTGACCCGTTACTTCCAGCAGAAAGGCTACATCGACCTCAACGACGCCCTGCTGTATGACTTCCAGCAGTCCAAGCAGCACCTGACCAATGAGCAGATGGCGATGCTGATCGGCACGTCGTTCCGCTTCTCGGCCGCCGACATCGCCTTTACTTCGGACCTGATCAACCGTCGCGGCCTGATCACGCCGCCGAAATTCCCGATCACCGAAGGCACCAGCCTCACGCCGTTCCTCAAGCGTGCGCTGCAATGCGACTTCGATTGCTACCTGACCGAACAGGTGATTCCAATGTGGCGCGCGCGCACCGACGGCGGCAGCCTGCTGCAACTGATCGACCAGGTCAGCCTGTATGCGCTCAAGGATTACCTGCACGACAGCCCGAAAATCGCCGTGATGCACAACGCCGACGACGTGATCCTCGGCCCGGGCGACCTGGGCTTCCTGCGCAAGACGTTCGGCGATCGCCTGACCGTTTATCCACTGGGCGGCCATTGCGGCAACCTTAACTACCGCGTCAACAGCGACGCCATGCTGGAGTTTTTCCGTGGCTAAATATCTCCTGCTGATTGCAGCGCTCCTCAGCGCAGGCGTGGCCCAGGCCGACAACAGCAAAGCCAACGCGCCGGTGGTGGTCGACAGCGACGGCTTCAAGGAGCCGTTGTCCAAACTCAAGTTCAACCCGGGTCTGGACCAGCGTGAGTTCGAGCGCTCGACGCTCAACGCGCTCAACGTGTATGACCCGCTGGAGTCGTGGAACCGTCGCGTCTACCACTTCAACTACCGCTTCGACCAATGGGTGTTCCTGCCGGTGGTCGACGGTTACCGTTACGTGACCCCTGGCTTCCTGCGCACCGGGGTCAGCAACTTCTTCAACAACCTCGGCGACGTGCCGAACCTGGTCAACAGCCTGC
>NZ_QAIU01000333.1:0-5140 GCF_003061205.1 Pseudomonas sp. HMWF006 | reverse complement strand
CGGCGCCTACTTCGTGCTGCCAATTCTCGGCCCGTCGAACATCCGCGATACCGCCGGGCTCGCGGTGGACTACACCGCCGAATCGGCGATCAACTATCTGAACGTCTCGGAAGTCAGCTCCAACCATCCTGAGGTCTGGGCCCTGCGCGCCGTCGACAAGCGCTACCAGACCAACTTCCGCTACGGCCAGATGAACTCGCCGTTCGAGTACGAGAAAGTGCGCTACGTGTACACCGAGTCACGCAAGTTGCAGATTGCCGAGTAAAAACGGCTGCCACAAAACAGTGTGGGAGCGAGCTTGCTCGCGAATGCGGTAGTCCAGTCAACGTTTAAGTCGACTGATACTCCGCTTTCGCGAGCAAGCTCGCTCCCACATTTGTTTTGTGTCGCTGGTTAGCTCTTCAAGGCGCGCCAGATTTTGCCGACCACCGAAACCACCGCCAGCACCACCGCGCCCGCGATGATCCCCGCCACGCCGTTGAGCAGCACCGGCACCGCAAACCCGGCACCGCCCGCCGCTGCGCCAACGCCTTCAATCCAGTGATGCACCACAGGAATGCCGTGGGTGAGGATGCCACCGCCGACCAGAAACATCGCTGCCGTACCAATCACCGACAGGCCTTTCATCATGTACGGCGCGGCGCGCAGGATCGCGTTGCCGATGCTTTTTGCTG
The DNA here is from genome assembly GCF_003061205.1 of Pseudomonas sp. HMWF006. Classification (NCBI taxonomy): domain Bacteria; kingdom Pseudomonadati; phylum Pseudomonadota; class Gammaproteobacteria; order Pseudomonadales; family Pseudomonadaceae; genus Pseudomonas; species Pseudomonas sp. HMWF006. The sequence goes on along the minus strand of NZ_QAIU01000333.1, from coordinate 4,466 downwards.
CCGAGCCGGATTTCTGCGTCAGCCACAGGCCCAGGTCGTCGAGTTTGACGATGCCGGCCACCAGGCCATAAACGCCAACGGTCATGACAATCGCGATGCCGGACATCACGATCACTTGCTGGGTCAACGAGGCATCGGCCACGGTACCGAGGGTGATGGCGATGATTTCCGCCGAGAGGATGAAGTCGGTGCGGATCGCGCCTTTGATCTTGTCCTTCTCGTAGGCCACCAGATCGGTGGTCGGGTCAGCGACCGCCTCGGTGAGTTGCGCATGCTCGGCGTCATCTTCGGCCTTGCTGTGCAGGAACTTGTGCGCGAGCTTTTCAAAACCCTCAAAACACAGATAGGCGCCGCCAACCATCAGCAGCGGCGTCACCAGCCACGGTACGAACGCACTGATCGCCAGCGCGGACGGCACCAGAATCAACTTGTTAAGGAACGAACCCTTGGCGACCGCCCAGACCACCGGAATTTCCCGCTCGGCGCGCACCCCAGAGACCTGCTGGGCATTGAGCGCCAGATCGTCGCCGAGCACCCCGGCGGTCTTCTTCGCGGCCATCTTGCTCATCAACGCCACGTCATCCAGAACGGTGGCAATATCGTCGATCAGCACCAGCAAACTGCTTCCTGCCATGAATCTTGTTTCCTTATGTGAATAATGCCGCGCAGCATACCGCGACTGCAGGCCACACGGGCATTCTTGAGCCACGCGCGAGGCCGGTGCTACCATGCGCAACCGCCAGAACAGGCAAGGAACCACCGGGTTTATGAGCACAATCCGCGAGCGCAACAAAGAACTGATCCTGCGTGCCGCCAGCGAGGAATTCGCCGACAAGGGCTTCGCGGCGACCAAAACCAGCGACATCGCCGCCAAGGCAGGATTGCCCAAACCCAACGTCTACTACTACTTCAAGTCCAAGGAAAACCTCTACCGCGAGGTGCTGGAAAGCATCATCGTGCCGATCCTGCAGGCCTCCACCCCGTTCAACCCGGACGGCGTGCCGAGCGAAGTGCTCAGCGGCTACATCCGCTCGAAGATCCGCATCTCCCGCGACCTGCCCTTTGCCTCGAAAGTGTTCGCCAGCGAAATCATGCACGGCGCCCCGCACTTGAGCGCCGACCTGGTCGAGCAACTCAACGGCCAGGCCAAGCACAACATCGACTGCATCCAGACCTGGATCGACCGCGGCCAGATCGCCCCGATCGACCCCAACCACCTGATGTTCAGCATCTGGGCCGCGACCCAGACCTACGCCGACTTCGACTGGCAGATCTCTGCGGTCACCGGCAAGGACAAGCTCGACGAGGCGGATTATGAAGCGGCAGCGCAGACGATTATCCGATTGGTGTTGAAGGGGTGTGAGCCGGATCAGTAAGACTGCGGTGACTGCTTCGCGAGCAGGCTCGCTTCTACAGGGATTTGTGAACGCCACAGATCCAATGTGGGAGCGAGCTTGCTCGCGAATGGAGCGACTCGGTTAGCCTGTCAGACCCAAATCGCATCCCACAGCGGATAGTCGCCAAACTTTTGTACTAAACCTGCCCGCAATGGGTTAGCCACGACATAACGTGCCATTTTCACCAAATCGTCTTCCCGCCTCATCGCGCGATCATGAAATCCCTGCTGCCATAAACGGCCCTTTCTACCCGCATGCATATTCACCGCCCGCGCGCTCAGGGATTTGGTCCTTTGCATCAGCTCACTAAGTGAACCCCGCTTCAAGGCAATCAACCAATGGAAATGATCGGGCATGACCACCCACGCCAACGAGTCAGCAAAGTCCTGATCCTGGGCGCTGCGAAATTGGTCAACGACCAACCTGCCCAACGCAAAATCGTGGAAAACAGGTTCGCGATATAGGGTATTGGCAGTCAGCAGATAAATTCGGTTGGGCTCGTCGTAACGACCAAAGCGCAAGCGATGTGAAGCGGACAGTTTCGGCATTCCTTTGCCCCTTTCAAGCGATGACCTGAAAGGTTAGATCTGCAAACGGGGAGGAATCGTCAAGACTGTTAGCCAGATGTGTCCGTTGAATCGCCTTCGCGAGCAAGCTCGCTCCCACAGGGGATTTGAGGTGTTCACACTTTATGTGTCAGAACACAAACCTGTGGAAGCGAGCTTGCTCGCGAAGACTTTTGGTCAGACGCTACTGATCAAGCCGCCACCCCCGCATCCGCCTTCAACTCCAGCGCCTCCACTGCCCTGATCGCCACCTGCTCATCAATATCCGACAGATCGCCGCTGATGCCGATCGCTCCCAGCACATTCCCCGCCTGATCCCGAACCAACACCCCGCCCGGGGCCGGGACGACGCTGCCCTGGCCCATGCTGTTGAGTGCGGCGACAAAGGCCGGGCGTTGTTGGGCGTCCAGCGCCAGTAGGCGTGAGCCCTTGCCCAAGGCGATAGCGCCCCAGGCTTTGCCGATGGCGATCTGCGGGCGCAGCAGACTGGCGCCGTCTTCGCGTTGCAGGGTGATCAGGTGGCCGCCGGTATCGAGTACCGCAATGGTCAGCGGCGCAGCGTTGATAGCGCGCCCGGCGCTGATGGCTTCGTTGACCAGGTTGACTGCGACTTTCAAGGTTAAAGCGCTCATGGTGCCGTCCTCATTTTGTTATTGGGAAAGTCGGGGGGCTGCGGTTTTGTGCCGCAGTTCGATGCAACAAATAGAACACAATGAGCTATTTTTTTGTATACAATAATTCTCGAAAAGCGCCACATGCGACGAAAAGCCACAGTAGATACGGCTTCCGACGAATGAAACAGGCGCTTGAGAAAATGGATTGACCTGCGCCGTCCGCCGTGAATACACTCTGCGCAAAGCCACTTGTATACAATTACAAAACGTAAAGAGACACAAAACCATGAGCAAAATGAGAGCAATCGAAGCCGCCGTTCTGGTGATGCGCCGTGAAGGGGTTGATACCGCCTTTGGCATTCCCGGCGCTGCGATCAACCCGCTGTACTCCGCCTTGCAGAAAGTCGGTGGCATCGATCACGTCCTCGCTCGCCACGTCGAAGGCGCGTCGCACATGGCCGAGGGTTACACCCGCACCAAGGCCGGCAACATCGGCGTGTGCATCGGTACTTCCGGCCCTGCCGGTACCGACATGGTCACCGGGCTCTACAGCGCCTCGGCCGACTCGATCCCCATCCTCTGCATTACCGGCCAGGCACCCCGCGCCCGTATGCACAAGGAAGACTTCCAGGCGGTCGACATCACCAGCATCGTCAAGCCCGTCACCAAGTGGGCGACCACCGTTCTGGAGCCGGGCCAGGTGCCTTACGCGTTCCAGAAAGCTTTCTATGAAATGCGCTCCGGCCGTCCAGGCCCAGTGCTGATCGACCTGCCGTTCGACGTGCAGATGGCCGAGATCGAATTCGACATCGACGCTTACCAGCCGCTGCCGCTGGCCAAGCCGACTGCGACCCGCGTTCAGGTTGAAAAAGCTTTGGCGTTGCTGGATCAGGCCGAGCGTCCATTGCTGGTGGCCGGTGGCGGCATCATCAACGCCGATGCCAGCGATCTGCTGGTTGAATTCGCTGAACTGACCGGGATCCCGGTCATCCCGACCCTGATGGGCTGGGGCACCATCCCGGACGATCACCCGCTGATGGTCGGCATGGTCGGTCTGCAGACGTCGCACCGTTACGGCAACGCGACGATGCTGAAATCCGACGTGGTACTGGGCATCGGTAACCGCTGGGCCAACCGTCACACCGGTTCGGTCGATGTGTACACCGAAGGTCGCAAGTTCATTCACGTCGACATCGAAGGCACGCAGATCGGCCGCGTATTCACCCCGGACCTGGGCATCGTGTCCGACGCTGCTGCCGCGCTGACCGTGTTCATCGAAGTGGCGCGTGAATGGCAAGCCGCCGGCAAGCTGAAAAACCGCTCTGCCTGGTTGCAGGATTGCCAGCAGCGCAAGTCCAGCCTGCACCGCAAGACCCACTTCGACAACGTGCCGGTCAAGCCGCAGCGCGTTTACGAAGAGATGAACCAGGTGTTCGGCAAAGACACCTGCTACGTCAGCACCATTGGTCTGTCGCAGATTGCCGGCGCGCAGTTCCTGCACGTCTACAAGCCGCGTCACTGGATCAACTGCGGTCAGGCCGGCCCGTTGGGCTGGACCATCCCGGCAGCACTGGGCGTGGTCAAGGCCGATCCGAGCCGTAAAGTCGTGGCCCTGTCGGGGGACTATGACTTCCAGTTCATGATCGAGGAGCTGGCGGTCGGCGCTCAGTTCAAACTGCCGTACATCCACGTTGTGGTGAACAACTCGTACCTGGGCCTGATCCGCCAGGCCCAGCGCGGGTTCGAAATGGACTACTGCGTGCAGCTGTCCTTCGATAACCTGAACGCGCCGGAACTCAACGGTTACGGGGTTGACCACATCGCAGTCGCCGAAGGCCTGGGCTGCAAGGCGCTGCGAGTGTTCGAACCCTCGGAAATCGCCCCTGCCC
>NZ_QAIU01000332.1:0-1113 GCF_003061205.1 Pseudomonas sp. HMWF006 | reverse complement strand
GATCTACAACCAGGCGCTGGTGCAGTTCGACGTCGGCATGGCGTCGGCGGGCGGTTTGATTGCCGTGGTCATCGCCAACCTCGCCGCGATCATTCTGGTGCGGATGATCGGCAAAAACCTGACTGACAAAGCCTGAGGCCCGCCATGACTCTTCAACAATCCCGCCGGCTGCAAAGCCTGCTGCTCGGCACCCTGGCCTGGGCCATCGCGATCGTGATCTTCTTCCCGATCTTCTGGATGGTGATGACCAGTTTCAAGACCGAAATCGACGCGTTCGCCACGCCACCGCAGTTCATCTTCACGCCGACGCTGGAAAACTACCTGCACATCAATGAGCGCAGCGATTACTTCAGTTTCGCCTGGAACTCGGTGGTGATCTCCTTCAGCGCCACGGCCCTGTGCCTGCTGATCGCGGTGCCGGCGGCGTACTCGATGGCGTTCTACGAAACCCAGCGCACCAAAGGCACACTGCTGTGGATGCTCTCAACGAAAATGCTGCCGCCGGTGGGCGTGCTGATGCCGATCTACCTGCTGGCCAAGAGTTTCGGCCTGCTCGACACGCGCATCGCGCTGATCGTGATCTACACCCTGATCAACCTGCCGATCGTGGTCTGGATGGTTTACACCTACTTCAAAGACATCCCCAAGGACATCCTCGAAGCCGCGCGCCTTGACGGCGCCACGCTGTGGCAGGAGATGGTCCGCGTGCTGCTGCCGATCGCCAAGGGCGGCCTCGCCTCGACCGTGCTGCTGTCACTGATCCTGTGCTGGAACGAGGCCTTCTGGTCGCTGAACCTGACCTCGTCGAAAGCCGCGCCACTGACCGCGCTGATCGCCTCGTACTCAAGTCCTGAAGGCTTGTTCTGGGCCAAGTTGTCGGCGGTGTCGACTCTGGCGTGTGCGCCGATCCTGATCTTCGGCTGGATCAGCCAGAAACAACTGGTGCGCGGCCTGTCGTTCGGCGCCGTGAAATGAATCTCACCAACTCAACACAATCCCCTGTAGGCCTTCGCCAGCTCGCGATAGCGGAGTGTCATTCAGCGGCGCTGTCGGCTGACATGGCCCCATCGCGAGCAGGCGAAGGCCTACAAAAAAGCCTGCAAGGCTCATACG
>NZ_QAIU01000331.1:0-2692 GCF_003061205.1 Pseudomonas sp. HMWF006 | reverse complement strand
TGTGTTGGGGAAATAATTCACCGCAAGCAGCAGCAAGGTCGTCATGCCGGCGGCGAAGCCACACACTGCGCCCAGCAACTGACGCGCAACCGGATGTTCGGGTTGGCGGCGATTGGCAATCCACAACCAAACCCCCGCCAGAACACCCGCGCTTGTGATGAACACCACCAGACTGCGATTGAGGTTTGGTGTCGCCATCGACGTACCAATGACTGCGCCGTAAATCAGCGTGAACACAATACCGGTCACCACGCTACTTCCGGCGCCAGCAAGGTTGGCAAGTAACAAGTTCCACTCACCCCGTTGTTTCACCACCCACATCCAGGTTCCGGCCATCACTGCCAAGCACAACAAAGCATCCATTGGTTTATTCCCGAGTGCGCGATTATTGAGGCAGTTGAAATGCCTCCAGCAAAGTGGACGGCAAGATAGCAAAATAGTAGCTTTGCGCCACTTTCTTCAACAACGTAACGGACTACGCATGCCGATTGTTTCTTCTGTCTCGCGCCTGCTCGGCGCATTCCTCTTCGCCATCGTAATGACCCCGGCGTTTGCCGGCTGGGATGAAACCCCGGAGGTCGCCTGGAAAGGATACCTCTCCGATTGTCAGGGTTTTCAGCAAGTAGTGAACAACGTTCAAAACGGGGTCATGACGACCAGGCAAGCGATGAACCGCGTCGACAGCTTGAATCACACTCTTTACGTCCATCGCGATCACCTCGCGCAGGCAAACCTTGCCTCTCCCGAATATGCCCGTTGCGAAAACGTCATTGCGCAAGCGTTCGAGATCCGGAACAAGGAAGAGGAGGTCCTGGTTGCAGAGCTTCAACAGCAATACTTCAAAGATCAGGCCGAGCACCAGGAGTCTCCGGAATACAAGCGCGCCCGCGCCCTGGGCTTTAGCGACGTCGGCGGACTTGGCAAGCTCAAAGAGCTCGCCGAGGATTCGGAAACGGATGGCGAAGACTACTTGAAGACCCTGATGATCACGGTCGACTGGGGCTGCGGCCGACATTTCCGCGCCGTGCAGTACGTCAAACCCTATGTCATCTACACCGCCCATCCCGATGAGGGCAACTGCGCCATCTATAAAGGGGTGGCGGTGCTGGGCGGAGAAATGGTGGAGAGGGGCGACACCATCGATCAGGAAGCGGTTTTTCAATACGTGGGATGGAAGAAACTGGAAGGGCCAGATGGGTTTCCCATCGACATTCGAGTGGTAAAGGTACTGAAGTAATCCGAAGGGATGTTTCTTCAGATCGCGCGTCTGTTTACAGAATGTCCTTCAAATAACCCTTGAGCGCGAGGAGCGGCTGATCGAGTTGCTCCAGCGATTGCGCCTGACTGAAGTCGGCTGACAACTTGTGCAGCTCACGCCCCAGCGGTTTCTCGACACCGCCCAACGCATTCATCGCCAACCCCAGGCACTCGTTCAGCTTGAATTGGATGGTCTGGATATCACGACGTTTCACCAGCAACTCGAACACGTCTTTCTGGTAATCCCCCATGACCATGTCATCCCGCAGAATCGGGCTCAGGCCCTCTTCCTCATAAGCGAGTTTGAGGGAGAACAGGGCGACGGTTTCCAGTGACGTTTCCATGCAATGAATCCTTTGAGATGTCCTGTTGGTGAAACAGAGGAAGATCAAAAGATCGCAGCCTTCGGCAGCTCCTATAAAAGCAGCCACTTTCCAGCAGACGAAAAAAAAGGCCTTGTCAGGCAAGACCTTTCTTAATTGGCCCCCGAGGGGCGGCCCGAAACTAACATTGGTTACTTGATTTGTATAGATTCAATTTTATGCGCATCTTTTTGTGCGCGTGAATTTGTCAAAACTGTTTAGAGCAGGTTTGACAGTCAGAACTCGAACGAACGTCGCGTTCCCGCGCAAATTTCAGACCCGGCTGATTCACCGTTTATTGGCAGATCTTACGTAGCGACGCAGACTTCAAAGCAGTGTCTGGTTTTTTACACAGTCCAGGCCAATAGCTGCCCCTTGGCGAGAGGCAGCTTACGACGATGAACTCGACGACGATCGATCCAAGCCAACCGAACGCCCGCCTGAGTGCCCGGGAAAATGCTTCGGGGCTTTCGAAGCCCGCACTGAGCGCGGCTTCCAGTACCGAGTAATCCGCGAGGGAGGACAAGCCATGCGCTGCGCGTCGTAGCCGCATCAACTGTACATAACGCGAAACAGGCACGCCCACGAAGGCGGTGAATTGTCGATGGCAGTGAAACGCCGAAAAGTTCGCCACTTGGCTCAACGTCTTCGCACAAGCCACCTTTGAGATTGGCGTCGATGTAGGCGAGTACTGCATTGAAGCGCTTTGTGTAGGCGGCGTTGCTCGGCAAGTCAGGCACTGGATGGGGGCTTCGGGGATACGGTTGGCAATTAGAGTCAACTACACCGGCATCTGCGCACCTGGCCGTGCTTGCTGAGGGCGCGATTGGGTTGCCTGTTTGGCAGGAGCCGCCTTCCATAGTGGCAACCCAGGTGCTTTGGTAAGGAAAAAATTCTAGATGGGGGGTTGACCACGTATTTTAATACTGTACTATTCGCCTCCCGCTAACGAGCAGCTTGATGTTGATCTTGGCTTAAGTAACTGATTTTGATGAAAAAAATTAGTTGCTTTTAAGGAAAAGCGCTGTAGAATGCGCGCCTCGGTTGAGACGAAAGATCTTAACCAACCGCTC
>NZ_QAIU01000330.1:0-2068 GCF_003061205.1 Pseudomonas sp. HMWF006 | reverse complement strand
GATCTACACGCCGCTGACCTCGCGCATTGCGCATCTGGTGGTGATCGACGTGTTGGCGATGGGCGTGGCGATGGCGCGCGGGCCGAGCCTGGTCAATCACCTGAAGAGCGTCAAGCGCAGTCTGCGCAGCTTGCGCTTGTCGCCGAAAGCCGTAAAAGCGCTGGATGACTGAAGTCATCTAAGGTCGTTCCGAACTTAATCGCGAGCAGGCTCGCTCCCACAGGGGATCTTCTGTTGTGGACACAAATTTTGTGTCACACCGAGATCAAATGTGGAAGCGAGCCTGCTCGCGAAGGCGTCCTCAGAAACACCGCAACCCTGCGCAAGTTTCATCGCACTGTCATCCCCGCGCAGCCAAACCGTCATCCCTCACGCCTATCGTGAAACTCCCGTACTCGCCTTGGGAGACTCGAAATGGCTCAGCCCTACGAAGAACGCAACAGCGCCGCGAAAACCCGTCGTCAACAGGAAGACCAGCGCCGCATGGAATTCCGTCGCGCCATCGAAGATCGCTTCGAACTTCGTCAGCTTCAAAGCGAAATCAGCGATTTTCCCGAGGACATTGAAATCAACTACTGGCAGGCCGTACCGGCAACTTCCCGTCGAAGCGCTCAACCAGCGCGCTGATCTGCACCCGTTCGCTGCGGATAAACGCCAGGAAGGCGTGCGCCACCGGTGACAGCCGTTTGGCCTTGGCTTGCACCAGGCACCAGCTACGGAACAGCGGCAACTCCTCGACCGGCAACTCCACCAGGCCGCCGGTCGCCAACTCCAGGTTCAGGGCGTGGCGCGTCAACAGCGCCAGGCCCAGACCCGCCACCACGCATTCGCGCTGGGCTTCGGCCGAGGCCACTTCCTGAGTCTGGGTGAAGTGCACGCGTTTCTCCTTGAAGTATTCCTCGCAGGCCATTCGCGTGCCTGAACCCGGTTCGCGGATCAGCAGTGTGTAGGGCTCAAGGTCCTGCAAACGCAGCGGCCCCATATGCGCCAGCGGATGATCCGGGCGCGCCACGGCGACAATCGGGTTGTTCAGAAAGGGCAGAAACTCCAGGCCCATGTCCTGCGGCACCATCGACATGATCACCAGATCGTCGCGGTTGTCCGAGAGGCGGCGGATCACCTGGCCACGGTTGACCACGGTCAGTTGCAGGTTCACTTCCGGGTGCTGGCGCTTGAAGGCGGCGAACAGGTGCGGCACGAAGTATTTGGCGCTGGATTCCACCGCCAGCTTCAGTTGGCCTTGCAGCGAGCCCTGCATGTCCGACAGTTGCATGTCGAGGTTTTCCAGGCGACCGAAGATGTCCCGGCTGGCCCGCTGCAGGGCTTCGGCAGCCTCGGTCATGTAGAGTTTTTTGCCGACATAATCGAATAATGGCTGGCCGATTAGCTCTTCCAGCTGACGAATCTGTAGGCTGACGGCCGGTTGTGTGAGCGACATTTCCTCAGCCGCACGGCTGTAAGAACGCAAATCACACACTTCGTTGAAGATCTGCAACTGGCGTAATGTCATACGCATCAAGGACTTACGCATTTCTTATAGGCTCTGACGGCAGGCTGATGATTTAACTATAAGTCTTTGCTTATGCCTGACCCAATTTTTATTCATTTTTGTTAATCCCTTGTGAGCGCTAGTGTGGGGCTGCGACTAAATTGAAACATTTGGTCACGCGTCGACCTGGGTCTAGCAGGTCGTGGTGCCACCGGCTCAAGGGAACCTCCAAGTGATAACAAAGATCCTGATCGCCAACCGTGGTGAGATTGCCGTAAGAATCGTGCGAGCCTGCGCCGAGATGGGCATTCGCTCGGTTGCGATTTTTTCCGACGCCGACCGCCATGCCTTGCATGTGAAGCGTGCGGACGAAGCCCACAGCATCGGTGCCGAGCCACTGGCCGGTTACCTGAACCCGCGCAAGCTGGTGAACCTGGCGGTGGAAACCGGTTGCGATGCATTGCACCCCGGTTACGGCTTCCTCTCGGAAAATGCCGAGTTGGCAGACATCTGCGCCGAACGCGGGATTAAATTCATCGGCCCGTCGGCAGAAGTCATTCGCCGCATGGGCGACAAGAC
>NZ_QAIU01000329.1:0-3323 GCF_003061205.1 Pseudomonas sp. HMWF006 | reverse complement strand
TTCGCTTGTGGAAAGACACCGGCGACCAGGGCAAGCCGCCGATGGCGGTCGAACTGTTCTCGCCGTTCATGGCGTCCTACGAGTTTTTCGCCGGCATGGGCATTCGGGTCTGGCCCAACGGCCACGGGCACACCGGGGTCAGCAACTCGATCCACAAGGCTTACACCGACATCCCGGGGTACTGGGAACTGATGGTGGAAAGCTACGGCGAAGACCAGGCCCGGGCGATCCTCGACGACACCCGCCACAACACCGTGTATTTCCCCAACCTGATGGTCAAGGGGCCGATCCAGACGCTGCGCGTGATCAAACCGGTCAGTGCCCGGGAAACCATCGTCGAGTCGTGGATCTTCGAGCTGCAAGGCGCCCCGGTGCAGTTGCTGGAAAGAACCGTGCAGTACAACAACCTGATCAACTCACCGTGTTCGATGGTCGCCCACGATGACGTGGAAATGTACGAGCGGGCAATGGAAGGGCTGGGCAGCGACGCCAACGAATGGGTCAACGTCGCCCGGCTGTTCACCCCGCACGAAGCCTATGCGCAGACCCAGGTGGTGTCCGGCACCAGCGAAATGGCGATGCGCAATTTCTATAACAGCTGGCAGCACTTGATGCGGGATGACCATGCAACACGATCAATCTAATCAGCACGCCATCGAGCAACTGATCGACACCGAACTGCACTTGCTCGACCAACAGGATTTCGACGCCTGGCAACAACTGCTCAGCGACGATTACACCTACTGGATTCCGATGACCCGCGAACAGCGCAGCCCGTTGCACGAGTCCTCGCTGGTGTATGAGGACCGCTTCCTGACCACGCTGCGCATCAACCGGCTGGCCAATGCGCGCAACTTTTCCCAGCAGCCCAAGAGCCGCTGCCTGCACATCGCGCAGCGTCCGCGGATCACGGTTGACGAGGCCTCGTTCAGCGCCTTCGCCAGTTCCAACATGCTCTATTGCGAGGCCCGCAGCGACAGTGAATGGCACTACCCGGTCACCGTCGAGCACCGACTGATCAATATCGACGGCACGTGGAAAATCCACGGCAAGAAGATTCTCTTGCTCAACCCCGCACGCGCCCTTGAAAGCCTGCAACTCATTATCTGATCGACCGAGAATTCCCCCTGTGAACCCTATTCCCAACGGCTCCAACCAGGCGTCCGCGTGCCTGTCTTTTCCCTACGTCGATCTGCTCTATGACTATGGCCAGTTCCTGCGCAATGCCGATGAAGCGATCGGTTACCTGCCGGCCGAATCCGCCGAAAAGCACATCGGCATCGTCGGTGCCGGCCTCAGCGGGCTGGTCGCGGCCTACGAATTGCTGCGCGCCGGTGCGCGCCGCGTCACCCTGTTCGAAGCCGAGCCGGAACACGTCGGCGGGCGCTTGCTGACCCAGTGCTTTGACGAAGAACAGCCACAATTCATCGCCGAAATGGGCGCGATGCGCTTTCCGCCCAGTGAAGTCGGGTTGTTTCATTACCTCAATCGTTTCGGTATCCAGACCACCGAAGCGTTTCCCGACCCGGGCGTCGTCGACACCGAAATCCACTACCGTGGCGAGGCCCATCACTGGGCGGCGCTGCAGCCACCGCCGGCGCTGTTCAGCACCGTGCACCAGGGCTGGGTGGCGTTTCTTCGCGAAGGCGTGACCCTCGATGACGGCACGTGCCTGGCACCGCCACTGCTGCTGACCGAACTGCTCAAACAGCACAACTACTGCGAAGTGCAGCCCGAGTGGCAACGCTACCTGGACTGCTTCGGCGACAGCTCGTTTTACTCGGCGATGGTGCGCATCTTCACCGGCAACAACCCTCCGGGTGGCAAGGCATGGCGCAAGCCCGAGGACTTCCACCTGTTCGGTTCGCTGGGGATTGGCTCCGGCGGTTTCCAGTCGGTGTACCGCGCCTCGTTCACCGAGATCCTGCGGCTGGTGGTCAATGCCCTGGAGGTCAATCAGCGGCTGGTGCCCAACGGCATTTCCTCGCTGGCCGAGCGAATTGCCGGCACCGCGTTCAATGGCATTGAGCTGCGCGACATGATCTGCCGCACGCGCATCGAGTCGATCAACAAGGGCGCCAACGGCGAAATCCTGCTGGCCGGCAGCAACGGCGAAACCTACGCCTGCGACCGGGTGATCACCACCACCACGACCCGTGCCCTGCAAGTGAACCTCAAGCTCACGCAGAACCAGGCCTTCGTCAATCGCGACGTGGCGCGGGCGATCAACGAAACCCACATGGTCGGCTCGTCCAAACTGTTCATCCTGACCAAGGACAAGTTCTGGCTCAAACACGGCCTGGCGCAAAACATCCAGACCGACACCCTGGTCAAGGGCGTCTATTGCCTCGACTACGCGCCGCACGATCCAGACTCGTGGGGCGTGGTGCTGATCAGCTACACCTGGGAAGACGACTCGCACAAGATGGTGTCGATGACCGACAAGGTGCAGCGCTGCCTGCGTCTGGTCGACGAACTGGCGATGAGCGCGCCGGAGTTTGCCAGCCACCTGCTGCCGCTGGACGGCGACTATCAGCGCTACGTTCTGGAATACGACTGGCTGACCGACAAACACGCGCTGGGCGCCTTCAAACTGAATTTCCCTGGCGACGACATTTACTCCGAGCGCCTGTTCTATCAGTTCCGCACTGCGCTCGATCCGAACCAGGACACCGGCCTGTACCTGGCCGGTTGCGGCGCCTCGTTCACCGGTGGCTGGGCCGAAGGCGCGATTCAAACCGCACTCAACGGCGCCTGTGCGGTGATCAGCAGTCTGGGCGGCGACCTGATTGCCGGTAACCCGCTCGACGACTTGCACTCGCAGTACCGCTACTGCTGATCCCGGCCCTTTCAACCCGAGAATTTTCCATGTACAGCCAGCTTTCCATTGAACAGCTCGTCAACGGATTTCGCAGCGGCCAGCACTGCCCGGACACCTGGCAGCAGGCCCTGCGCGAGCGTCATGCCCAGGTGCAACACCTCAACAGCTTCATCACGTTCGACCCGGCAGCGCTCAAGGCCGACGGTATCGCACGCGACAGCGCGCTGTACGGTTTGCCCGTGTCGTTCAAAGACAACATCAACGTCAGCGGCATGCCGACCACCGCCGGCACACCCGGCCTGGCCGACTATGTACCGCAGGTGGACGCCGGTATTGTCCAGCGCTTCAAACACCTCGGCGCGCGGGTGGTGGGCAAGAACAACATGCACGAACTGTCGTTCGGCGTGACGTCGGCCAATCACACCTATGGCGCCGTGCTCAACCCGGCCAATCAACGGCACAGTGCCGGCGGCAGCAGCGGCGGTTGTGCCGCCGCCGGCAC
>NZ_QAIU01000328.1:0-1804 GCF_003061205.1 Pseudomonas sp. HMWF006 | reverse complement strand
GCAGCGGAATATCGGTCCACGACACATGGTTGCTGACCCACAGCATCGGCTGCTTCGGCAGCTCGCCGTGCACGGTCACGCGAAAGGGCAGGGCATTGCTCAGACGCGCCATGAAAAAGCGCGACCAGCGCTGGCGACGCTCCATTGAATGCGCCAGGCCAATCCGTTCGAACACACCAAAGACGCTGGCCATGGTCAAACCCAGTGCCACCACCAGCAACACTCGCGCGATTCGCGCGTACACCCGCAGCCGGCTCATCACACCGCCGCCTTGAAGTGCTTGGCGTAGCGCGGGCAGAGTTCGTCGCGCTTGAGCAGGATGAACACGTCGGCAACCTGGAAGTCTTCGTCCCAGCACGGCTCGCCGCAGATCTTCGCGCCCAGACGCATGTAAGCCTTGAGCAGGGGCGGCATTTCGGCGATCACGTTGGACGGGATGTCCAGCGTCGGCAGCGGGTTCTTCGGCTCGGCGCGCAGGTTTTCGGTGCACAGATAACGTTCGCGCAGGCGCTGCATGATCGCGTGGGCCTGGATACCGCCGTCCTGCATCGGAATGCTCGCGCAACCCATCAAGTAGCTGTAACCGCCCTGATTCAACACTTCGGCCAATTCGCCCCACAACACCGCGATGGTGCCGCCGTTGCGGTACGCCGGGTCGACGCAGGTGCGGCCGATTTCCAGAATCGGGCCTTGCAGATGCGCCAGGCCATGCAGGCTGAATTCTTCTTCGCTGTAGAACTTGCCCAGGCTGCTGGCGGCGGTGTGATCAAGCAGGCGGGTGGTCGCGACCAAACGGCCGGTGTTCAAGTCACGCACACCGATGTGGCTGCAGTGAACATCATAGTCATCCATGTCCAGACCCAGTTCCGCGCCTTTCAGTTTGGCGTTGAACTCGCCGCTGAAAACGTTGAAACGCAAGGCCTGGGCTTGCTGCAGAGCCTCGGCGCCGATCAGGCGTTCGGCTTGCAGGCGGCGTTCATTGCCGGTGTCGCTGATGCGGGCGATCTGAGTCATTGTGAATCTCCGTACGGGCCTTTAACCCGTCGTGGGTTGCAGCCGATCGACTTTCTTTATGCAGCCGTGTTGTGCAAAGTCAGGCTATGTAGCCCCGGTGTCATCGCCATGAACGTTCGGTGATGCTTATATGACAGCCCACAAGGAGCCTCTTATGCCCTGGCCCGCTCTGCTGCAAAACCGTGAACGGTTGCCCGCCGTCCCTGACCTTGCGGAGGGTTTTGCGACGTTGTTGCATCAACTGGGCAACGTCACACCGTTTGAGTTGGCGGTGGCCGGCGCACGGCGGATGGCGACGCCGGGGCTGGCGTTTCTGGTCGGTTATCAGGCGGCGCTGAGGATGTTGTGGCCGAGCGCGCCACTGAGCCTCGGTGCATTGTGTGCGACCGAACAGCGCAGCCTGCGCCCGGCAGACATGCAGACCCGGCTGACGGATTTGCGCCTGAGCGGGCGCAAGGATTTCGTCACGGCCGGCGATGCTGCCGACTGGTTGTTGATCGCGGCACGCAGTGAGGAACCCGGTGAAACGCCGCGTCTGAGTCTGGCCGTGGTCTATCCCGGTGAACCCGGCGTGAGCGTGGAAAAACTGCCGGCGCTACCGTTGATGCCCGACATCAGTCATGGCCGTTTGCAGCTGGATGGTGCGTTGTGCGAGTTGCTCGCGGGTGATGGCTGGGATGCTTACGTCAAACCGTTTCGTACCCTTGAAGATGTCTATGTCCTGAGCGCGATGACCGCGTGGCTGTACGGCGTCGGCCAGGACAGCGACTGGCCGCAGACCCTGCAATTG
>NZ_QAIU01000327.1:0-1404 GCF_003061205.1 Pseudomonas sp. HMWF006 | reverse complement strand
GTCATGACCCACAACCATCAACTGGATCTGGAACTCACCGCCGCGATCCTCAAGCGCAATGACTTCACCTGGTTCGGCCTGATCGGCTCGAAGACCAAACGGGCCAAGTTCGAACATCGCTTGCGTGATCGCGGTTTCGACCCCGGCGTCGTGCAACGCATGCGCTGCCCGATGGGCATCGGCGAAGTCAAAGGCAAACTGCCTGTGGAAATCGCCATCTCCATCGCCGGCGAAATCATCGCCACCTATAACGCCAGTTTCGGCCAGCACAGCGCCAGCGCCGAACCGATTGCCAGACTGCTGCCCGCTTCCCGGCGCAGTCAGGCCGCCAAACTCAAAGCCTCAAACTGATTAGAGAACCCTCATGCCTCTGACTCGCAAAGCCTACCGCGCCGCCATCCTGCACAGCATCGCCGACCCTGCCGACGTCGGGATCGAAGCCTCCTACGAATATTTCGAGGACGGCCTGCTGGTGGTCGATGGTGGCAAGATCAGCGCCCTCGGCCACGCCAGTGAACTGCTGCCGACCCTGCCAGCGGACATCGAGATCACGCATTATCAGGATGCGCTGATCACTCCAGGCTTCATCGACACCCACATCCACCTGCCGCAAACCGGCATGGTCGGCGCCTACGGCGAGCAACTGCTCGACTGGCTGAACACCTACACCTTCCCCTGCGAAAGCCAGTTTGGTGACAAAAACCACGCCGATGAAGTCGCGGACATTTTCATCAAGGAACTGCTGCGCAACGGCACCACCACCGCATTGGTATTCGGCAGCGTGCACCCGCAATCGGTGAACTCTTTCTTCGAAGCCGCCGAGAAGCTCGACCTGCGGATGATCGCCGGCAAGGTGATGATGGACCGCAACGCCCCGGACTACCTGACCGACACCGCCGAATCGAGTTACGTCGAGAGCAAGGAGCTGATCGAGCGCTGGCACGGCAAGGGCCGTCTGCACTATGCCGTCACCCCGCGTTTCGCCCCGACCAGCACCCCGGAACAACTGACCCTCGCCGGGCAACTGCTGACCGAATACCCGGATCTGTACATGCAGACCCACATCAGCGAGAACCTCAAGGAAATCGAGTGGGTCAAGGAGCTGTTCCCGGAGCGCAAGGGTTACCTCGACGTCTACGACCACTACCAGTTGCTCGGCGAGCGCTCGGTGTTCGCCCATGGCGTGCACCTGTGCGATGACGAATGCGCACGCTTGGCGCAAACCGGCTCGGCAATCTCGTTCTGCCCGACGTCGAACTTGTTCCTCGGCAGCGGCCTGTTCAACTTGCCGATGGCCGAGAAACACAAACTGAATGTCGGCCTGGGTACCGACGTCGGCGGCGGCACCAGTTTCTCGCTGCTGCAAACGCTGAACGAAGCCTACAAAGTCATGCAGTTGCAGGG
>NZ_QAIU01000326.1:3834-6931 GCF_003061205.1 Pseudomonas sp. HMWF006 | reverse complement strand
CCTCGGCATCGGCACCGATCGGCGCACCGGCAGCGACCCGGCCGAGCACGGGAATCTCGAGCAGTTCCGGGCGCGCCGGTTGCCCGAGCAGGCGAATGCCCCGGGCCTGATGCGGATTGACCTCGATAAACCCGGCGTCGGTGAGCGCCAGCACATGCTTGCGCGCCACGCTGCGCGAGGCAAAACCAAAAGCCTCGCTGATTTCAGCGAGGCTTGGGGACTGACCGTGTTCGGCGATGCGTTCGCGGATAAAGGTCAGGATGGCGGTACGGCGAGGCGTCAGTGTCTTCATGGAGTACATTTGTACTCCTGTAGGATTTTACTGACAAGCACCGCCAGTCGGCCTGCGGCAGTTCCTGTGTGACGTGGGGAGCAACCCGCCCGTGCCCGGTCAGCAAATCCCTCTGAAAAAAACCTGCTCCCAGCCTTTGATTGGGGTGAATCCACTCGGTAGTTGTTACAGGATGTTTACAATTTTTTTACTAATGTTCTTCTACAGTTACACGCGCAACCGCGTGGCGGTCTTTTTTGTAGAGGAATGTTTGACATGGCTTTGGGCAACGGACTGCGTTTACCGTCCATCACTCCTACCCGACTGGTGCTGTTGTTTTCCCTGGCGCTGGTGGCGCTGTATAACCTGGCGACCTGGAAGGCGCTGGGCGCGCTGATTACCCTGCAAGGCGCGCACAAACTGGCGTTTTTCGCCTCCTTTGGGCTGTTTTTGTGGGCGGCCATCACCCTGCTGCTGACCCTGGTGTCGTTTCGCTGGACGCTGAAACCGGCGCTGACCGTGGTCGCCCTGCTCTCGGCCTGCGCGGCGTATTTCATGAACGAATACGGGATCACCATCGACACGGTGATGATCCAGAACGTGTTCGAAACCAACCCCGACGAAGCCACCGCGCTGTTCAACGGCAAGCTGCTGACTTACGTGCTGTTGCTCGGCGTGCTGCCGGCCGTGCTGATCTGGCGCTGGCCGGTGAGCTATCGGCCGTTTTTTCGCGGCCTGCTCAACAAGGTGCTGGTGAGCATCGCCTGCGTGCTGGTGATCGCGGCTTCCGTAGGCACGTTTTATTCGACCTACGCACCGATCTTTCGCCAGGAAGACAAGCTCACCCACTTCATCAACCCGACCAACTACATCTACGCCATCAGCAAATACACCCAACAACGCCTGGGCATCAAAAAGCACTTCGTGGTACAGACCATCGGCGAAGACGCGGTGATGAGCGCCAAGGCTGCCGCCCGCGAGAAGAAATCACTGATGGTGTTTGTGGTCGGGGAAACGGCGCGTGCCGACCATTTCTCGCTCAACGGTTATGCGCGTGAGACCAACCCCGAACTGAGCAAACTGGACATCCTCAACTTCACTCAGGTGCATTCCTGTGGCACCTCGACGGCAGTGTCGGTGCCGTGCATGTTCTCGAAGTTCCCCCGTGAGGATTACAGCGACAAGAAAGGCAAAACCTACGAAGGCCTGCTCGATATCCTGCAGCGGGCCGGCGTGCAGGTGCTGTGGCTGGACAACAACAGCGACTGCAAGGGCACCTGCCTGCGCGTCCCCCATCGCGATATTTCGAAGCATCAGCCGGGACCGTTCTGCGATGGCAATAATTGCCTCGACGAAGCGCTGCTGGCGGATCTGCAAAGCTACATCGACAGCCTCAAGGGCCACGCGATCATCGTTCTGCATGCCGACGGCAGCCACGGCCCCGAGTACTACGAGCGCTATCCGAAGGAAATGGAACGCTTCAAACCGATCTGCCACACCAACCAGCTAGGCAGTTGCAGCCGCGATGAACTGGTGAACGTGTACGACAACACCATCCTCTACACCGACCATTTCCTCGCCCAGGTCATCGAGTTGCTCAAGCGCAATCAGGACACGCTGGAGACCTCGATGCTGTACGTTTCCGACCACGGTGAATCGCTGGGTGAAAACGGCCTGTACCTGCACGCCGCGCCATATGCACTGGCGCCCGAAGCGCAGACCCATGTGCCGATGGTGATGTGGTTTGGCAAGGGTACGCTCGCCAGCGAAGGAATTGATCGCGGCTGCCTGCAAGGCAAGACCGGGCAGGCGGATCTGAGCCATGACAACCTGTTCCATTCGGTGCTGGGGTTGTTTGACGTGAAGACCTCGCTGTATCAGCCAGGGCTGGATGTTTTCCATGGCTGCCGGCCGGCGATGACGGCTGCGCAGTAACCCGAACACCGAAGTCTCTGTGGCAGCTGGCTTGCCAGCTCCCACAGGCAACGCAGTGTTCTCAAGGGGTGAGCTGTGCCAGGTAGTCCCACGGATAGATTCCGCGCTGGTGCCCATCGCTGAACACCAGTTGCATGCCGTAGCCCTGCGGGTTGATCTCGATCAGGCGGACCCGGTCATCGACCCGCGGGGTCATCCCTTTCAGGCGAAACGCACGGCACTGCGAGCACGGGCACTGGCGGCGCAGTTCGGCATGGTTGAGCACCGATTCACGCCCGTCCGGCCAACTCAGGCGCAAGGTCTGTGCGCTTTGCGAATTGCCCACCGACAGCGGCTTCATTGCAACTGACTCAAGGCAATCCGCACCGCTTTGCGCACTTCCGGGTCACCGTCATCCTGCGCTGCCTGCAACGCCGCCACGGCCCCGCGATCATTCAACTCACCGAGGGCCAGCGCGGCTTCCTTGCGCAGGTTGCTGATGCGGTGGCCGAGGGTCTCGATCAAGGTGTCCAGAGCCGGTGCAAAACGCAGGCGACCGAGGCTGCGAGTGGCGCGCAGGCGTACTTGCCAGTAGTCATCGTTCAAGGCTTCGATCAACGCCGGACCGGCATCGCTGTGGCCGACCTTGCCCAGGGTGGTGGCCGCCTCTTCTCGCACTTGCCAGGCGTGGTCCTGCAAGGCCTGGCGCAAGGCCGGCAGCACCTCGGCGCCAGAGGCCAGACCGAGGGCACCAGTGGCGGCGCGGCGCACTTCGGTGTCCGGGTCGGCGCTGGCCAGGCGTGCCAGCACCGGCAGCGCATCGAGTTGCTTGAGCCAGCCGAGCACGCCCACCGCTTCGCGGCGCACACTGGCGTCGGCGTCGTCGAGTGCCGCAACCGCAGCAGGCGCGGC
>NZ_QAIU01000326.1:0-3824 GCF_003061205.1 Pseudomonas sp. HMWF006 | reverse complement strand
ACACTGACTTGCGCATGATCGGTCCACGGCAGAATCACCCGCCCCGCCGCTTCGCTCTTGAGCAGGCTCAGGCTTTGCGCTGCCGCTGTTTGTACGGCCGGCGACGGATCGGTGAGGGCCTGACACAACGCCGCCACCACCGGCTCATCTTCCCAGGCTTCCAGCAGTCGCGCGGCTTCAGCGCGGACTTCTTCAGCCGGATCATCGGTCAGCCTTTCGACCAGCCACAGCAAGCCGTCCGGCTCTTCCAGATCAGCCAGATCAATCAGCGCAATGCGCCGCACACCGGCATCGTCAGCGGTCAGGCGCGGCTGCAGGGCGAGAATGTCCGGGTTATCGGTCACAGCAAAAAATGAGGTCATAGGGCAAATCGCGGCAAGGGGTTTTCGGGAGGCAGGCCGAGCGGATTAAGGCGCGGCAGCGGGCGGTCGTTGTCGTGACGCAATAGATCAAGGCAGTGGCGTTTGAGGCGTGAAAACTCGGCGCTGGTCACCAGCTCAGTGGTACGCGGTCGCGGGAAGTCCAGACGCAGGTCTTCGATGATTCGTCCCGGTCGCGCACTCATCACCAGCAAACGGTCGGCGAGGAACAGTGCCTCGTCGATGTCGTGAGTGACGAACACCACGGTGGTGCGGATGCGCGTCCAGATGTCCAGCAGCAGTTCCTGCATGTTCAGGCGGGTCAAGGCATCCAATGCACCGAAGGGTTCGTCCATCAACAACAGACGCGGGCGATTGATCAGCACCCGGGCGATTTCCACCCGTTGCTGCATGCCGCCGGAGAGCTGATCGGGCCAACGTTCGGCAAACCCGTCGAGGCCCACCAGTTTGAGAATGTCGTCAGCGGCGCGGTGGCGTTCAGCCTTGCCGATGCCGCGCATCTTCAGGCCGAAGGCAACGTTGTCGCGCACCGTGCGCCACGGAAACAGCGTGTGATGCTGGAACACCATGCCGCGTTGCGGCGACGGCCCGGACACCTCGCTGCCATCGACTTTGAGACTGCCGGCATGCGCACTCAAGTGCCCGGCGAGTGCGCCGAGCAAGGTCGACTTGCCACAACCGGACGGGCCAAGAATGCACACGAACTGGCCGGGCTCGATCTGGCAATCCAGCCCTTGCACGGCTTCGAACGCGTGTTGGCCTTCGCCAAGAACGATCGACAACTGACGAATATCGATCCGCCCTTCCGGGGTTTGCATTGCGCTCATCAGGCTTTTCCTCGTGGTCGGTGCCAGGGCGTGAACAGCCCGCCGAGGCGTTTGATCAGCAGGCTGCTGCCCATGCCCAGCACGCCGATCAGCAGCATGCCGACGACGATGTCGGCGTAGTTCTGAATGGTGTAGGACTCCCAGGTGTAGTAACCGATGCCGAACTGGCCGGAGATCATTTCCGCCGTCACCAGACAAAACCACGAGGTGCCCATGCCGATCGCCAGGCCGGTGATGATGCTCGGCGCGGCACCCGGCAGAACCACTTCGCGCAAGATCGCCCGGCGCCCTGCCCCGAGGCTTTTCGCCGAGGCGATCAGCCGTGGATCGACGCCTTCGACACCGTGCACGGTGTTGAGCAGGATCGGGAACAGTGCGCCGGTGAAGGTGATGAACACCATCGACAGTTCCGACGACGGAAACATCAGGATCGCCAGCGGAATCCACGCCACCGCCGGGATCGGCCGCAGCACTTCCAGCGGTGGCAGCAACAGGTCCTCAGCCCATTTCGAGCGGCCGATGGCCAGGCCCAGCGCGATGCCGATGAGCAATGCCGCGAGGTAGCCGGCGAACACGCGGCTCAGGCTGGCAGTCAGGTGCTGGAGCAACTTGCCGGAGTCGCCCAGGCCCAGCGCCGCGTCGATCACCGCCAGCGGGGTTGGCACGTTGGCGAAAGTGACCAGGCCAAGGTTCCAGTGGTGGCTGGCGGCGAGTTGCCAGAACAGCAGGCAGAGCAGCAGGGAGGCGGCTCTTGATATCCAGCGTAGAGTCGATGATTTCATGGCGCGGGTTTCCAGTTCCGGGTCTGCTTGATGGCTGAGATTTAGCCCCCCTCACCCCAGCCCTCTCCCCCAAGGGGGCGAGGGGGAAAGGGAGTCGATCTTCATGCTTTTCAAACCTGAGTTCGGCTCGGTATTTCAGGTCGGTGTACCTTGCCCAAACACCTCGGTCAGTCCCCTCTCCCTCTGGGAGAGGGCTAGGGTGAGGGGCTTTTGATCTTCAACTAGCGGGCAGCGACTGCTTGGGTGGTGGCGTCAGTGAAATCGAGTACCTTGCCACCCTGCGCTGTCGCATATTGCTGCGCCTGGCCCTTGAGCAGAAACGCACTCAACCGCCCTTTGGCATCACTGGCAAACCACGCCTGATCGGCCAACAGCTTGATCCCGCTGTCACTGGCCTGGGCATACACCGCCCGGATGTTTTTGCCTTCCTGTTTCAAAGCGGCCAACGCGGTGAAGGCTGATTCGGCGGAGGCGTACTGGCGCACCTTGCCCTCACCGCGCACCCAGATTTCGGCGACGTGACTGAAGTCGGAGATGGCTTGGCCGGTCGTGGCGTCCACGGCTTTCAACGGGGTCTGCGCGTAGTTGGCAACTTGCGCGGCGTAGTCCAGATTCGCCGCCTTGAACGCGGCACGGATGTATTGATCGTCGATAAAGGTATTCAGATCGAGGCCGCGATCAGCCTTCTTCAGTAGCTTGAGGGTGTCGATGGCTGTACCCACCGCCTGACGGTATTCCGGTTTCCAGCTCAGATCGCGGGTCTGCACACCCAGAGGGCCGTGGAACAGGTAATTGACCTCGGCATCGACGCCCGTGACCTTGGCAATCAGTTCGCTGTACTTCTCCGGCTCGGCGGCAAGCAACCGATTGGCCTCGATACTCGCGCGCAGGTAAGCGATGACGATCTCCGGGTACTTTTTCGCGTAGGCCTGATCCACCAGCGCACCGTGGAAGGTCGGCGCATTGGCCTGGGCACCGTCGTAGATCTTGCGGGCAAAACCACGGCTGGGGAACAGTTCGGCGAACGGCACGAAATCGGCGTGAGCGTCGATCTTGCCGGCCTGCAACGCGGAGCCGGCGACTTCCGGTGGCTGGGCGATGATGTTCACGTCCTTGAGCGGGTCCCAGCCCTGCTCCGCCACCGCGCGCAGCAACATGCCGTGGGCCGTCGAGGCGAATGGCACCGAAATGGTCTTGCCCTTGAGTTCACTCAGCGACTGCACCCCGGACGCGCTCGGCACGACGATGCCGTTGCCGCTGCCCTTGATGCTGCCCGACAACACGCTGATGAACAGGCTGTGCTTACCGGCGGTTTCGAAAGCCACGCCGTTGAACGCCCCGGGGAAATCGGCCATGGCGCCAAAGTCGAGCTTGCCGGCGACCATCTCGTTGGTCAGCGGCGCACCGCTGGTGAAGTTCTTCCACTGCACGTCATATTTCGCGTCTTTGTAGGCGCCGTCGTGGGGCAGGTATTTGTCGAGCAGGCCGAGCTCACGAATCAACAGGCCGCCGGCGGCGCAGTTGATGGTGGTGTCCTGGGTGCCGATGGCGATGCGGATGGTTTCGGCCGAGGCCGCCAAGCTGAACGAAGCCAGTACCAGACCGGCGATTGCTGCACGCAACATGGTTGTTTCCCCTCGAATCATTGATTGGCTGTTCGTCTCCGCCGCGATCAGGGCGCGGTGGGAAACGAGGGGGTTTCGGTGATTCCAGCGTCCGGGTGTTCCGGGTAGCTTTTATGTAGTCCAGGCGGGCCTCATCGCTGGCAAGCCAGCTCCCACAGGTTTCTCGGGCGTTTGCAAAACTTATGTCCCACTGCAAATCCCTGTGGGAGC